>JAZDGK010000119.1:0-12503 GCA_043806955.1 Pseudomonadota bacterium
GGTCATCGCCGGTCGCGGGGGACTGGCAGGGGATCACCTTCACCTCCGGCAGCACTTCCAACGTGATGGATCAGACGGTTATAAAATATGCGTCATATGGCATACAGTGTTATACGTCATCTCTTACACTCAGCAATTCTACGATTTCCAATAACGCCTATGGCATTTATGCAGCCTCTGCTTCGCCTGCCATCACGGGTAATGCCATTAGTGGAAACGACACCGGCATCAAGTTGTCAAGCGCATCTCCGACCATCACCGGCAATACCATAAGCAGCAACCGCAGCTACGGCATTTACTGCTCAGGCGAGATTTTCGCCTTAATCGACGGAAATGCCATAGCCGAGAACATTGGCTATGGGTTGTACAACGCCGGAAACAGCGTCATGGATGCTGAGAACAACTACTGGGGCCATTTCAGTGGCCCATATGATCCTTCGGACGATAGGGCCGCTGGAGGCTGGTACAATCCTGGAGGACTTGGTGACAAAGTCAGCGACAGAATTGATTATGAACCTTGGAGGAGCATTCCAGTCAGTGCAGCCGATTTCGATGGTGACGGTGATTGCGATGGCTCTGATCTGGCTCAACTGGTGACTGAATTCGGCCGAGAGGATTGCTCAACCGATTGTCCCTGCTGCTGTGATCTGGACCGGGACGGCTGCGTTGATGAGATCGACATCTTCTTGTTCGCGGAAGATTTCGGACGATTTTAGGGCGACCCGTTGTTGCGGGCCTGAACCGCAACCGCAGGCCAGCTACGTCACTACCGGCAATAACGCCATAGAAAAGGCACCAACTGGCAGATTTTTTGCGGCTTAAGTGCGTAAGACCGGACAGATGTTGGGAATCGTCAGTGCCATCCAATACTATCGATGTGGATACTGGGAGGCGGAGGCTTAGGTATCTACTACAATGATGTCTGGTATTCGGAATAGTACGAGCCTCTTGCAAAACGTCCTCTTTTGCCTCCGCGGGCGGACGTCAGGCTCAGATTTCAATCCTCACCAGGCTGGGAAGCTAGGAAGCTAGGAAGCTGGGAGGCCGGAAAGCTGAATCGTTGGGGTTGGCTCGCAGCCTTCCGGCTTCCCAGCGTCCCAGCCTTCAAGCCTTCAAGCCTTTGAAGGTTGAAATCTTCGACTTCCTTGACCCTGGGCAAAATTTAACATTTTGCAAGAGGCTAATATGCCTTGAGTTTTCAGCATTTTTGATACCATCCAGTACCTGGACGACAAAGCTTATCTCGTACATTATGTCTTCATGTCAACGGTAATCCGAATATGCATCATTTCTGGCGATATGAAAATGCTGGTCTTCTTCCCAAAATGCTCAATCAATACTGTTCTTTCCTTTTTCGTATTCTTGTAAGTATTTGAGTTTGCATGGGTCACATGCACCATGCAAGCACACCCTGTGCCACCAAAGTGCTGCATTTCCACATTGCCCATTTTCTAACGTTTTCACGGGGCCGCTGACACTTCAAGGCCGCTCTCATTCGGTAGGAGGCTTCTTCTCGGGTCGGACCATATTAATGTAGTTGCCGCCGAATTCGGCAAAAGGGGGTCCCAAGGAGCGCAAACCTGGCATGAACCGCGTCACCTGATTAGTAGCTGATTTAACTTGATAGTGAAGAGTACCTCGTCGGTAAACGGTCAACGGTTAACAGTGAACGGTTATTATGCGCCTCAAATTCGGGAATATTTGGCCTCGTTCCTCCACTTCCTCATAACGATAACGATCCCCTAAGTCCGACAGACTCCTAGTCATTACGCACGTCTTGAGTTGGAAGACCCTCGCTGGGCCGGAAAGGAGATTTTGTTTGTTTGCCTATCCGTTTCTTCTCCTCCAGGAGGCGCCCAGACCGGCGAAGCCGCTCCCGATCAAGAGAAGGGTGGCGGGTTCGGGTACGGGATAGACATCGGCTTCCCAGCTTCGGATGTCGTGGTGGGCACGGTCGTTTAAAGGGTTGCCCTGCGTGCCGGATGTGAAACCCAGATAGGCATCGTCCTGCCCTAATATGGCAGAAAGATCCACCGCGTAGGATAAAAGTGCATCCTGGGGTCTGATGCCGTTGTTGGCCAGCCGCACTTCCATTGTCTCAATCGCGCCGTTGTAGTCGACCCAGGCATCCCAGACATTGCCATTGTTCATCGCCGATGCCAGGTCAGTAACCGGACTTGGACCTACATGGGCCCATACTTCCGAGGTCACGTTACCATTGAGATTGATGCCGACATGGTTGCCGGACCGGATACCGTTGGGTCCCCTGAAGGAGGGCTGGACAACCGGGTCCCAGATTTGAGAACCGAGACCTACCCATGGCCCGCCCCAGGTGTCAAACTCAACCGTGACACTGTTGTTGATACCGGAATAGCCAATGCCGGCGCCCGCGCCCCCCAGTACAGTAGGCGCGGTTGCGATGGTGAAGGTGAACCCCTGCCCGCCCTGGACAGCATCCGCATCGGTCGCACCTTGCGGATTTGAAATCTGGAATTCGAAATGAGTGGTGAGAGCGTTATCGGATCCCAGAGCCACGGGAGCCTTGCAGAAGGCGCTACCGCTGCGAGCATCGCCCAGGAAGGCTGAACTGGTCAAGCGAAGTACGTTTTGACCGTTATAGAATACCGGGTCTCCAATAACCGCCGTAACTCCGTTTTGCTGTATGTTGCTTAGATCCGTAAAGTCATTGTAAAGGATGCTTGCCTGAGCCGGCGAGGACAGGCCAAAGACCACAAATAATGCAGCAGTTACGACTGCCAAGGACCTTTTCATTCTCCTACCTCCCTATCGATTTTCATCATTCTGCGATCTGAATTGTCCGCGTTATACTTGTTCCAGAAAGAAAAGACTGCCGCTCTTTCCGCCTCCATCTTCGAATCCGACTACCAAGACTATCGTGCTTGGTTCTTTAGTCTCTAAGGAAAAATATTCGCGCATGATCCGGCAACACTTTCATTTCATTAGCGCCCGAAGGCGAAAAAAAAAGAAAGACAATCAAAATGAATCAGGAACTCAGGAACTCATGAACGGAAAGCAGACAAAGAAAGAATTTGTCTTTTCCTGGGTTCCTGAGTTCCTGATTGAATCTGTTTTTTTTGAGCTTTCCGTTGTGGGTCATTCGAATTTGTTTCGGATTTCCGGCTTGTCCGGGTTAGGGCATAGCGAGTCGGACCATCGCTCCAGAATCATTAGAGACTACCGATACGTCACAAGAACCGGTTACAGCATACCTTAGCAAGAAGAATGCCGCATTTTGGCTGATGATAAAGGACAGCAGATTGGCCATCTTGCGCGGGAAAGCGTTAGAATGGCAGCGAACCGGAGGGAAGACAGACTCTCACCTGAGAGAAAAGACGTTCCACTCGCATGGAAGATTGCTTTCCCACTACGGGAGGAGCGCTTCCAATTCATGCCGAAGCGGACCCATTGTTCCGGCGCGGGCAACTGGTTTAACGATCGAGCGACGTTTGCAGACACGACCGTTCGGTGAGGCGAAACTCCGGCCCGAGACCGGCGTGCAATTGTACCTGTACAATATCTCGGGTGAAAGCAGATCGGGTAGTTTGGCTGCCGAGGCCGGTGGATACCGGATAGCCGCAAATACCGATAGATCCTTTGCAATAGCTTTTTCCAGAAACCGGACATATTTATTGCCGGGAGCGAGTTCCATGATAGAGGACGACCTGACAGGCTCCTGGTGTTATTCTCTGGATCAAGGGGTGGTGGAAGGAAGTTTCCATTTTTGCGGGAATGTCTTCTCTCCAAAGGAGAACCGATTCTCTCCTTGAAACAACGAGTGCTATCAGCACTCACCTGATCCACCGCACTCAGCGGAAAACAGCGAATTGGCATGGGAAGTGCTACGTCATGGGATTTGAGGGCTTTGCAGAAATGTGTTTCCTATCTCTATTACTATTCGTCTCCTTACTTTGCCCGGTCGAGTGCCTTGCGGCATATCGCCCGGGACTTATTCCAGGACGGGCAGGGATCTCTTCACTTTCCCTCGCCTTTGCTGCCCCGGACCATGATGTCGTCCAGGGCAAGGCGCCGGGAACAAAGCGCCTTCAGGCAAGAGGTTTCGGTTTTCTGACCTCGCCCGGAGATCCCAGGATTCCGTGCATGATCTATACTCTGGCTCTGCCGCCGGACGCCATCCCGGAAACAGTGCGGCTCAGGATCGTGAGCATGGAGTCCAGGTCCATACCCGGCACGTACGATATCGAACCTGTGCCGGCCATGGCAGCCTCTTCAATCCGAGATAAGAGTGTTGTCTCGTGGGGACCGGGAAAGGACATTCGCGGCCTGAGGAATCGCAGAGTCTATGAATCAGATATGCCCTATCCATCGAAAGCGGTCGGAATAGTCTCCGTTACCCGGCTTAGACAATATAAACTTGTCAGAGTCTCTTACTTCCCCTTCATTTACCATCCAAAGAGCCGAAGAGTTAAGCTGGCAAAGAGAATTGACGCAGAGATCCTGTTTGAAAGGGCGGGGGAGGGACAGATTCCTCTGCAAACCACGGCCGTTGATCGGGCCGCTTATGAGATGATAGACAATTCCGATCAGGCCGCATCATGGTACCAAAGTTCACCCGTTACGTCCGAGGGTCAGATTCAACACGATTACGTGATAATGACCACCAACGCCATTCGGGATCACAGCGCGAAAATGGGCGGCTTCAAGTCGGCGCTGGAGTCATTGGGGCATTCAGTTCTGGTCGTTACTGAAGATGACTACGGGGGCCTTACAGGCCAGGGGCCGAACCGGATCCCGGAGAAGGTGAGGGCCTGGCTCAAGAATAACTACCAGGCTTTGGGTATTGTATATGTCCTTCTGGTGGGAAATCCCGACCCTGCTGCAGGCGGCATGCCCATGAAAATGTGCTATCCACGGAGTCATGAATCGAGTTACAGAGAAGCGCCTTCCGACTGTTTTTACGCCGATCTTACAGGGAACTGGGATCTTGACGGAGACCTGGTGTTCGGCGAGTTTCCTGATGATAACGGTCCGGGTGGCGTCGACTTTGATGCGGAAGTCTGGGTAGGCAGAGTTCCGGTATACGACCAGAACTATTCTGCTCTTGACGGCATTTTTCAGAAGCTCATGGACTACTATGCCGGATGCGGCGATCTTGCCTGGCGCAGAAAGGCCCTGCTTCCGATGGCCATGTCCAATTATCAGGGAGAGCCTGAACCCGAATTCCCTCGCACCGACGGTGCGGAATTGGGGGAATGGATGAAATCGAACTACCTGAACAATGAGGGCTTTATCTCTTACACCCTCTATGAGAAGGAAGGCGTGAATCCCTCCATCTATCAATGCAATACTCCTCTAACCCGGTCGAATTTAAAGGCAGAATGGGCGGGAGGTTACGGACTGATTTGCTGGTGGGGACATGGGAGTGAAACGGCGGCTTTTCGAAAGTACTGGTCTGCTGATACGGACCATGACGGTTTGCCTGATCCGTCAGAGCTGACCAATACTTCGTTTTTTCAATCGTCTGATTCGAGTGTTCTAGACGACACGCGTCCTGCTTTCGTCTACCAATGCTCGTGCTTGAACGGCAAGCCGGAGAACTCCAATAATCTTGGTTACGCCCTGCTTGGCCGTGGCGGTATAGCCACGGTGTCCGCTTCACGGGTTTCCTGGTATGAAGTGGGTTGGGACTGTCCAAATCCAAACTGGGGGGACAACGCCTCTCTCGGCTATTACTATTTGGAAGGCCTGGCCTGCGGGTACCCCTGCGGAGAGGCGTTCTATGTGAGCAAAGGTAATTTGTCCTCGGATATGAGTGAGATATGGATGAATCTTCAGGGCTTCAACCTCTACGGAGACCCGGCCATGTGTTTGGCGAATGCCTGCCCGACTGATTCCGATTCCGATGGGGACGTGGACGGAAGCGACCTGGCCGCGTTGATCGAGCGGTTCAGTTCCCGCTGCCTGATGGAATTTGCCGGAGCGTTTGGCTCCGAGATATGACGAAAGGCGCCACAAAGTCGCAAAGACACAAAGAAAAGAATTCCTTCACCGCAGAGCACGCGGAGAACGTAGAGAAAATAGTTTAGAATCCGGAACTTGTAGTCTGCAATTTCGGGATGGAATCCAGATCAAGCCCGCCATCTTTTCGTAACGATTTAGCGCTTTGCAAGAACGCACTAAATCTCAATGCAGAATGAAAAATGCAGAATGAAAAATACAAGATCTCGAAACAAATCCTTTAAATTTTGAATTTTGCACTTTGAATTTTGCATTTTGAGTTCAAGTTTAGCCGGTTTTTCAAAAGGCTAAACTGTTACATCTTTTCTGATTCCCGCTTTGTCCAGTAAATCCAAGGCGATATGAATGGACCCGGCTATCAGCGGGAAACAGACCTCTGTCGGTATTTTCGCGGGATCGTAATCCAGAATATCGGAACAGTGGAGCCCCGGGTAGTCTGAGGCCAGATCTTTGAAGCGGCTCTCGAGTTCTTCAATGAGGAGGTACACAGACCTTTCCAGCTTATCTACACCCGCATAGACTATCAAGCATCCGGCTCCGGTCAAGGCCCCGCAGGTGACCCCCTGAAATCCTATGGCGCCGACGAGGGCTCCAGCCCCCTTGACCAAGTCCGGGCTGCTCAGACCCAATTCCCGCAACCCTATGTCAATAATCATCTGGCTGCAAAGGAGCCCCCGTTTAGCAGCCGATTTGATCTCTTCCAGAAAATACTCAACAGACTGTACCGCCATTTTCCCCAAAATCTCCTTTCACCTAGGAGCCTGTCGGACTTAGGGGTGATCTACTGCGGAAGTGGGGGGAACGGCCCGAATATCCCCGAATTTTCGTTGCATAGCAACACTATGCGCCTCAAATTCGTGAATATTTGGTCTCGTTCCTCCACTTCCTCGTGACGATCTCCTAAGTCCGATTTAATATCTTAACAGTCAAAAGTTCTCGAACCAAACAACGGCAGAGCCTTGAATTCTATGGGTTTTCTCTAATTTCCGTCCAAAACTGGCAAAGCCTTTTGTTTCAACGACTTACAGGAGAACTTTTGACTCTTAAGTTAATATAGACTTCCAGATAAAGCTTTTGGGTGCGTTAGGGTCCGTCACGGAATAAGTTGCGCAATTCTGAGGGCTGAGGCGCCCGTCTGGCAAGGCGCGAGGAGGGCGCATACCGTGAGTATGCAACCGACGAGCAACGCAGCCGGACGGGATGGATCGGCCCTCAGAATGCTCAAGTTATTCCGTGACAGACCCTTATTGGTCGGGGATGTACGAACAGGTACTATCCCCTCCCTGCTGCCTTCCCAAAAACATTATCTGAAAGTCTGTAGTAGCTTCCTGCCCAAGGCAGCTTGGCCGGTCCGTTTTCTTTGTTCAGGCGATATATCTGCGCTCCGAGGTGAGAAAGGTCAGATACCGTCTGACCAAATCCAAGCAATAACTGCTGAACAAATAGAAATCACCGGAAGATCTCCCGTTGCAGGGCTGTCGGCGAGACCGATGGCGAGTCGTTCAGACGTGACTTGCGTGGGTTAGGGAAATTGAAATCTGTTAGCCTCGTATTCAGGCGAGGCATTTCCTGATCTCCTCCTGCATGCCCTCAATCACCGCGACAGGATTCTGTGCATCCCTGATCGGGCGTCCCACAACTATATAATCCGCCCCGTTCGCGATGGCCTGCCGGGCTGTCATAACCCTTTTTTGATCATCGGCAGTATTGCCGGCCGGCCGTATACCGGGTGTGATTATGCAAAAATCGTCACCCAGCTCGGCCCTGAGGCGCCGGGCTTCCAGACCGGAGCAGACGATACCGTCGCAACCGAGGGAAACGGCATGTTTTGCCCGCAAGAGTACGAGGTCTTCGACTTCTCCTTTAAAACCAATCGCTTGCGCCTCTTCTTCCCCGATGCTGGTCAGAACCGTGACCGCAAGCAATTTCACATCATCCTTCTCCTGCACGGCAGCCTTTATGATCGGTGCATTCCCGTGTACTGTGGCGAAAGCGATCCCGCGATTCCTCAACTGGCTTACGGCCAATCGTACCGTTTCCGGAATATCATAAAATTTGAGGTCGAGCATGACCTTATGGCCTTTCGACCTGATCATCTCCACCACCGGGAACCAGCCGCCAAGAAACAACTGGAGACCGACCTTGAAAAAACGTATATGGCTTTCCAGTCTTTTGACCCAGATTTCGGCCTCTTCTATCGTGCCCACATCAAGGGCGAATATAATACGTTCGTTTAGGGGGATATCTTTGTGGGTCATTTTTGCGAGTTCCTTTTACGAATCCTGTTTAATAGGAGCAAACGTTCTTACGGCAATTCATTAACTAAGGTACTCATCACGAGAGTTTGAAAACTGATTTGCAAATTCCATAGGTAATTTGCAACTGGATGTGCGAAAAAGCAAGATAGTTTTGACCGCTCACCCGTACTGGCCGGTTCGGTATTTTATCACCCTTTTTTATCGTTCCCATCATATTTTTCCAAAAAAAGGAAATCTTCTCTTTGTGTCTTAGTGTCTTCGTGGCACCCTCGAATAACCTTGCCAAGGCTAAAGATCTTTGTTATTCGATACTTAAACCAGTCACAACGGAAGGCTAAGCGGAATGAAGAACATAATTCTGGGCACTGCCGGGCATGTTGATCATGGCAAGACGGCTCTTATTAAGGCCCTGACCGGGATAGATACCGATCGACTTAAAGAGGAGAAGGAACGGGGAATAACGATCGAACTGGGCTTTGCCCACCTTACCCTCCCGAACGGCCAGATGCTGGGCATTGTCGACGTGCCCGGACACGAGCGGTTTGTAAAGAATATGGTCGCCGGCGCCACCGGAATCGATATAGTGGCCCTGGTCATAGCTGCGGATGAGGGTGTCATGCCGCAGACCAGAGAGCATATGGAAATATGCCAGCTCCTCAATATAAAAAACGGGCTCGTGGTGCTCTCCAAGAAGGATCTCGTCGACGAAGAATGGATCGAGATGGTTAAGGACGATGTAGCAAACTTCCTCAAGGGGACTTTCCTCGAGAATGCGCCGGTTGTTCCTGTCTCCTCGCTCACCGGAGACGGATTATCTGAATTGCTGAAGGTTGTCGAAACTATTGCAGAAAGAGTGCCGGACAGGCAGGTAAGCGGCCCGTTCCGGCTGCCGATAGACCGGGTTTTCACCATGAAGGGTTTTGGCACCGTCGTAACAGGCACGTCAATATCGGGAACGATAAATACCGGTGATTCTGTTACGATTTATCCCCGCGAGTTTACGAGTAAAATTCGCGGATTACAGGTGCATAACGAAGATGTAAAGAAAGCCGTTGCCGGTCTTCGCACGGCTGTCAATCTCCAGGGCCTGGAGAAGGAAATGATGGAAAGAGGGGCCGTGCTCGCGACTGTGAACAGCTTGCAGAATACGTATCTCGTGGATGTGACTTTCCATTATCTTTCGAGTGCAACAAGACCGCTGAAAACCGGCTCGCGACTGCGGTTTCATACCGGCGCCTGCGAAATCCCGGCCAGGATTTCACTGCTCGACCGTGACGAGTTGCCTCCGGGAGAGCGGGCTTATGCCCAGCTCCGGCTCCTTGAAAAGGTGGCGGTCATGCCGGGAGACAGGTACGTGCTGCGGAGCTATTCTCCAGTGTTGACCGTAGGCGGCGGCGAGATACTCCATCCCCTCCCGAAAAGGCGAAGGCGGCATGTGGCTCAAAACATCTCCAGTTTAAAAATTCTTGAGAGCAGAGATCCGGGAGAGACCGCTCTCTTGCACTTGACCGAGGCGGGAATGAGAGGATTGCCTTTGAAGCGGCTGGCCCTCTTAAGCGGCTTATACGAAAACAATCTGGGCAACACAATCCAGAAGCTGACAAAGGAAGGGAAGATCCTCTGTTTTAATCAGGAGAATCGTTCCCATGTAACCGCTGCTATAATAGAATCCACCACCCAAAAGGTGCTCTCTATCATTGCAGATTACCACAAGCGCAGTCCTCTCCTCCTCGGGATCCCCAAGGAAGAACTGAGGAGTAAACTCTCCTCGGAGATGGACCCAAAGCTGTTTTCATTCTTGATGGATACCCTCGTGCAGGCAAAAAAGCTCGTGGTCGAGAAGGAGCTTTTGCGGCTTCCCGGACATAGAATCGCCTTGCAGGTTGATGCTCAGGGCCTAAGGGATAAGCTGGAAAAGATGTATCTTGAGGCCGGGCTCGAACCGCCCACACGCAAGGGAGTCATAGACCTCTTGCCCGATGTCAGCGACCAGGCCCTGAAGCTCGTCGATCTCCTGCTGAGAGAAGGCACACTTGTAAAAGTGAAAGAAGACTTGTATTTCCATCACAAGCCTCTGGCTGAGGTCAAAGAGAAGGTGGTTGCCTATCTGAAAGAGAATCAGGAAATGACCGCGCCTCAGTTCAAAGACATGACCCATCTGTCACGGAAATACCTCATCCCGATTCTGGAATATCTCGACACGCAGAAGGTTACGATCAGGGTCGGGGATAAGAGGGTATTGCGGGGATAGGTTTCTGGGGAACTGCAAGGTTCCAACACATCATCCCAGAATCAATGTTCAATGCTCAATAACCAAGTTCCAATCAGGAATGTTGCCCTTGGACTGTTGAACACGCACAGAGCGGATCAAGTTTTTCTCCCTCGATAGCAGACGTCTTGACGATCTCTTCAACCAGGATTTCGGCATGCGCCTGAGTTTCCAAGGACAACCCGAGACTTGATACCTTGCTCAAGAGTTTTCCCTGCAAAAGGCGGCACTCCCCAAGCCGGGAGATCAGTTTGGCATTATCCCGGCAGAAGTCATTCCACCCGGGCCTTTCCCAAATATACTGATACGATTCCATGTCTAAATCGCTTCACAATATGATACATTTAATCTACCATATCAGGATCGCATCGCAAAGTAAACATCAATATTGATGTTGCATCGACATGGATTTTATCGTAGGTTTCACGAAACGGAATCAGGGGCAATCATGAGGAAAACCAATTTCGACCGCCACCTTGAAGAGCAGTTGCAGTATCCAGGTTTTGCAGCCCGTTTTGAACGACCGCACGAAGAATGGGATGTTGCGTTGCAAATCGTCGCCCTCCGGCGGCAGGTCGGTTTGTCCCAGCAGGATCTGGCGAAGCTTCTTAAGACATCCCAGCAGCACATCAGCCGCCTTGAGTCTCCCGGCTATGAAGGGCATTCCCTCAGTACTCTGCGGCGCGTGGCTGAGGCTCTGAATGCCCGGTTACGCATCGTATTCGAACCCGAGGAGAAAGGGACGGGAACGAAGGCGGCCGAAAGCAGAGCGCCATACTCGGGGGAGGTGGACAAGGGAGTGGTAGCGATGTTTCTCAAGATGTCTCCGGAGGAACGCTTACAGGCCAATGATAACGCGGCACGAGCTATTCAGGAATTAAGAGATGCCTACAAACAGCAAAGAAACGACAAGCCTGGACCTGAGCGCAGTACTTGAAGGGCTATTAAAAGCTGACGTCAAGTTTATTCTGGTCGGTGGTCTTGCAGCCGTTGTGCAGGGCGCACCAGTTACTACGATGGACGTGGACATTGTCCATAAACGATCTTCCGAAAACATTGCCAGACTTCTTGAGTTTCTCAAATCGATCGGCGCATTTCATCGTCGTCCGGATAATAAGGTAATTCAACCAACGGAAAGAGATATTTCAGGGCAAGGTCATGCGCTATTCACGACCCGATTGGGCCCCATAGACGTCCTGTCCGTGATTGAGGAAGGAAAAACCTATTATGACCTCATCGAACACACGGTGGACGTCAAATTCAGAGGCCATACAATCAGAGTCCTCGATCTTAAGATGATGATCGAACTCAAGAGAGCCTCAAAGGACCCCAAAGACAAACAGAGACTCCCGGTTTTGGAGGAAGCATTGCGACAACTGAAGGAAAAGTATGACTCCCGCTTGAAAGCGGGAAGTATCAGCGAGAAGAACAGCGAAGACACGTAGTTCCATAATTCGCACCGCCGAACAATCGGCCCCCCCCCGTTTCTCTGCTCTACTAGCCGTGAGAAGCTTAAAATTATGTCATAGTCTTTCACCGCCCGCTACCGTTGGTTGCTCAAGACGCAGAGTACGCAAAGAATTGTTTTCCTTTCTTGCTTTCCGGAGAAAGACAGGAAAGCAAAAAAGGACCGTATCCCTGGAACTGGTCCGTTACATCCACCTCAATCTCGTTTTGAAACTCTGGGCACCAGGAAGAGAAAATCATTACCGTTTTGGCGGAACAGTATTGGACAAGGAGTGGAACTCTTTTTCACCCGCTGTCATTCACAGATCAGAGCCCATCCGCAACTCGCCAATATGTTTAACTTTTTTTCTTGTAACTTCTCAATAAGTCCAGGTAAGCGATAAATCAATATGTTACGTGGCTGCACTATGGCTTGTCGGCAACACGTATGCCAAAGTGGTACTTCGCATTATCAACAGGTTACACTCTACGAGCTTCATTCCAGAGAGGCCATTCACTACAAAGAGACTATA
>JAZDGK010000120.1:0-8710 GCA_043806955.1 Pseudomonadota bacterium
CACCTTGGGTGGTGGATTGACCACGGACCATGGACCATTGACGATATGTTTTCGTGGTCTATCGTCCATCGTCTATGGTCAATCCGCCGCAGTAGATCAGATATTTACTTGCCCTGACTGACATTTGGCGGCGGATTTGGGATACCACCTTTCCTTGCCGATTTTTCCGTTTACCGATAAAATCATAACCCGGCAACCAAAAAAGACTCATCGTGTTCGCGTGCTCTGCCGTAAACAGCTTTGATTGTACTCGTTCAAAACGGCAGAATGAGATTGTGCACCTTCCCCGTGCCCACTTCCAGGAGTTGAAGACGAAACTCTTTGGCAGATTTTGATTCTCCAGGGAAAAAGACAAATCCGTGTGCTATCTGGCCGGGGCCAATCGGCTTGTTTTCAAGGCTCTTCTTTTCCAGATCCGCGATTATCCTGTGACGGGTCTCATGGGAGCCATAGGCTTCAGCTCCCCCAATTGTCGCCCCTGCAGCCGCACCGACTGCTGCCCCTTTGCCCATGGCTTCCCCTATGTTTTCTCCGGTTACAATTCCAATCGCAGCACCAATAACCGCGCCTGCTGCGCCTGCTAAAAAGCTTTGTTTGCCTGCGCCCGACGCTATCCTGGCCATCTCGGTCTTTTTCTCGATGCGCTCGTAGGCCAATCTACTTTCCATGACCGGCCAGAGATTGCCTTCTTTGTCTACAAGATAAGTATGGGTCGGATCCACATGAAGAGAATTCCTGCTCTGATTATCAAAGACCACCTGTACCGGCAACAAACCGGCCCCGCGTATGTCAAAGCCGAAGGCCTTCTCGGCGGTATCCGGGTCGTCATATGCAAACGCAGCAATTTTGGCTCCCTCTATGTTCTGAAAATTCTGGTAGGCTTCCGGCAGTTTAAAAGGCACAATACGCGTCTCATAGCGCGTACATGCAGTGAGTGCCAGTACTAAAGCAGCCGCCGCTAAACATAGCCTTTGCATATGACACTCCCCCTCATTTCCTGAGTAATGGCGAACATTTTAGCTTTCTGAAATTCGGTCCGGTTCGTCCCCCCCTTCAGGTTATGACCAGGAACAGTCGATTGCACGCTTTTCATAAGGCTGAACTGTTACGAGTAATGGTATTTTAGACATGCCGGGCCCCATTGTCAATGAAAACGCCGATGCCGAACCCCGGCCGGAATTTTTGGTTGACTAGGTGTTTTCAATGTTGTAGAAGAATAATCACAGGTTGCCGGGCAGCTCTCAGTCCGGCGTGACCTTTTTCGGGTTTTGTTTTTCATTCTCTGACGCATTCTGTTACAAATTGCAGTTCCGGCTCCCGCGGGAGTTCT
This sequence comes from Pseudomonadota bacterium, assembly GCA_043806955.1. GTDB lineage: Bacteria > Desulfobacterota > QYQD01 > QYQD01 > JAZDGK01 > JAZDGK01. Next base: position 1,331 of record JAZDGK010000120.1, read on the forward strand.
ATTTCATATGGAAGTGGAAAGGAGAGCGTAGATGAGCGTTCCGGGTAAGTTTGTCAACTGCTTATTGTGTTTATTTCTGGTATTGTTCTCTTCGACGGCTGTGCTCGCCAAGGTATCCGGCCCTTGCGCAGATTGCCACACAATGCACAATAGTCAAAGTGGGCAGCCACAAGCCACCATACTGGAAAACGGTGTTTCCGTCCCCGGGGGACCCTTCGGCGCACTGACAAAGGGTGACTGTGTCGGGTGCCATTCCAGTAGTACCAGTGCCACGCGTGGTGGAACCGCACACCAGATTCCGATGGTCTACAATACCGTGGATCCTAATTACGGAAGTTACGGGACAGACGGAGAGACCCTGGCCGGTGGGAATTTTTATTGGGTGAAACACGGTACTGGTGCAGACAATCTGGGCCATAACGTGGACGGCATTTGTACTGTCGACGCAACTCTAAGAACACCCCCCGGATTTGACGGGGGAAGGGCGGATCCCCAGGGCAACAAACCGGGGGGGGGGACGTGGCCGTCCGGGCAGCAGGTCACCTGTGCCGGGATTTACGGATGTCACGGCAGACATACGACTGATGACAATTACGACGGCCTCAGGGGTGCCCATCACGGAGAGGATTCAGTCATCGACGGATCGACCGTGGCCAAGAGTTATCGATTCCTTCTGGGAGTCCAGGGGATCGAGGATTCAAAATGGGAATATCAGCCGACATCAAGCACCCACAATCAGTATAAGGGAATGGACAGGACCAGTGATTCCGCTTTCGACACCGCTACTATCAGCTATCTCTGCGGCCAGTGCCATGGGGGCTTCCATAGCGGGTCCGGCATGGTAGGCAGCGCTTCTGCATGGCTGAGGCACCCGACCGATTTTGACTTGGGCAGGGCTACAGGGACTGAATACCAATACTATAATAATGGAAGCGGAGGTATGGCTACGTACAGTGTCATTGCCCCGGTAGCCAGTGCTGATTTGACGGGCAACCCATTGAGTACGGTGAATGTTGCCGGCGGTGGAAATGACACCGCAATTGTAACCTGTATATCCTGCCATAGAGCCCACGGAACGAGGTGGGATGATCTCTTGAGATGGCAGTATATGGGAGAGGACGGGATGAAGGCGAACAGCGGCGCCGGGAATGTAGGATGTTTTATCTGTCACACGACGAAGGATTAGCCGCTTGAAATATGAGCGAAAAGGCCGCCCGGTGGGGCGGCCTTTTTTTATTCCTCCAACCGGGTTTCTACAAAACATGGTTCACGTCTTCCACATCGACTTCAGAGTCATAGTAGCGGCAAGCACTGGTGCGCCAAAGCCCCCTATAAGCAGAAGCGTTTTCTGATATGGCCAGATATCAGCCAGCCTGTCCCAATTCAGGCCGGGATAGAAATGGCTGGCGCCAAGGAGCGCCGCTGGAAGCAGGACAATAGAGACGGCTGCGACGGCTGCCTCCATCAGCAATGCTTTTTTGCCGAAACGAGTCAGGTTTCTAAGGACACTTTCCATCAGTTCCATCCTGTGCAGAACCGGAATCAGTTCCTTCAAGTACAGTGACATTTCAGCCGTCAGTTTTTTCGCATTTCGAAAGATGTGCGCTTCGTCGCTTTTTGCCGCGGACAGGGCATAGTTCAATTTATCCCGAGCGGGTTGCAGAAGCAGCGGAAACTCTTTAAACATCCCCTTAAAAGCGTACTTGTTCCAGTAGACTTCATAGCTCTTTATCTGGGTCGAATAGATCGAGATCTCTCTTTCAAGTTTTGCTCTCAAGTTTGCGCGAAGGAGGCGGCATCGACTGATAATATCGAGCGCCATGATTTCGGCTTCCACGTATGCGGGGTAACTCTTAGTCGATAGAACAGCCTCAAGCCTGCCCGCAAGGGTCTTTATGTCTTTGCAGGCTTCGTCGTCCTCTTGGAGCCACCCATTTATCACGGCCACTGATTTTGCCGCGGTTTCGCTGATTTCCATCGCTCTTGACTGCGCCGCCTGCGTCAAGGTTAAGAGTAACGGTCCGGCGGATTCCTGGATCGACAACAATTGCGGGTCTATGAATGGGCAGACCCATGATTCCGGTTGCTCCTGGATCAGGTTCTTCAACTTGATCAGAGCCCTTTCACCCAGTCCCATCTTTGCGTAGAGCACGACCCGCCTGTATTGAGCTTCCAGACAATCCGGGTCAAGAAATGGGATTTTCCCTAGAGTCTCCTCAGCCTCAGTGTAGTTCTCCAGTACTTCATGGATTCTGGCTATGAGAAACAGGGCGTATATTCTCTCCAGGTTCTTATGAGCCGTTTCTCTGGCCCGTTCGAGCTGATAGAGAGCCTCGTAGTAGTTCTCCATCTCAAGATGGAGAAAACCATTCAGTATGCAAAACCGGAAACCCTGGTTTTCATCCTCGTTCAACAGCGTCTGTGCCCGGTCAAGCTGGCCCACCCGGATGCAATCCAGAATCAGAAGCAGCTTTCCGCCGGCGGATTCCTGTTCCGGCCTGGATTTCAGTAGACTGTTCCACTTCGTTTCATTTCCCTGGCTCAAACGGCGGAGAAACCGCAACTGGAATACTTCCATAAGGTCGAAAAAGGCATGATAAGCTACCAAGGGTTCGTTGCCGCCCGACACAGTGTTAATGTCGGCCTCTTTCAGCTCAGCCAAACGGCTGTCATAAGTCTCAGGATTGGTAAATACCTTGTAAAACCAGGCGGTTAGTTTTTCAGCAGGGAAATAGCTTATGCGGTGCAAGGCCCTGGCAGGGCAATGCAGGCTTTTTGATGGACACGAAATCGGGGAATGGCGGTGTGAACCGCAGTAGAAGCATTCACGTCTTGACCCTATCATCATTATTTCGGAAGGAGGAAAGGGTATTCCGCTCTTGGCTGATTCTCCATCAACGATTTCGAGCCGGTAAAGACCACCGGCCTGGGCCGCAAACTCGAAACCTTTATCTCGGTCAGGATTCTTCATCCAGGCATCATGGGCGTCTTTCGTAAGAAATATAAAACCAGGATGGAGATTCTCCCATACGATGGGGATGCTCATTAACAGATCGGCATTGTCCTTTCCCAACGAGGCCTGATGGACCACAATCTGAACGGGTAAATGCCGGGTTACTTCCTTAATCCGCGAACGCAGCAAGGAAACCAGTAAAAGCAGTGTGTCCAAGGCACCGGTCAGATCGTCATGCCATGACAGAATCAATCGGGTTTCCAGGACCTCGGTCTTTCCGGCGCTTTCGTTCAGGTGACTCAAGAGGGTATTGAGAAATAAAGGCCACTTGTCTCCGAGGACCTTCTTGCCGAGAACCGGAACGGGGTTTATGAGCGAGACAATTCTCATGACAGGCAAGAGGTTCGAATCGCCTTTCCATTTGACAATAAACGTTTTTCCCCCGGCGGGTTTTTCGTTATCCTCAGAAACCCGTTCTTCATACTCCACAGGGAGGCATTCATTAATGATGTCCTTTAACGCTTCAGTTACGCAGATCCTGTCGGGCTCAACCACCGGCAGAAGTTTTGCAGCAGTGTTAACCACTTCCCCAAATATGTCCTGCTCTTCAATGAGACCTTCGCCATAATGGATTGCGATACGAAGATGAAGGTTGTGTCCTTCACTGTTTTCCAGCATCCTTTTCTGTATGCCAACCGCAGATTTTACAGCCCCGGCCGGATCCAGAAAATAGGACAGAGTGGAATCACCCATGGTCTTTACTACAACTCCGCCACGGTCCCTTATCAGAGGAACTATTACTGCCAGATGGTCTTCGAGCATCTTTCTGCCGGCGATATTCCCGTGGAGCTCGAAAAAACGACTTGAATGAGCAATGTCGGTGAATAATACGGCAATCTGCCGAAGGATAGACGAGGTTCCAGGGGCTGTAATCGACATTGCGAATCCGTTTAGAGATGAGTTCGTGACGATTTCGGGCGACGCAGGCACGCCGGTTTACGAGTACATTTTCGTACGCGCAGAGCTGCTGAGAGGGTGTCTAAAAACTCTCCCTTTTGTCCAATCTCTGCGTCAGGCTCGGATTCTAATCCTCAGAAGGCCAGGAAGCTAGAAAGCTGACGCGCTGGGATTGCCTCTCAGCCTTCTCGCCTCCCAGCATCCCAGCCTTCAAGGGTTAGAATCCTCGCCTTCCTTGACCTTGGAACAAAATTGAGAGTCTTTAGACACCCTCTGAGAAACATATCGGCATACTTTGGCTCATTTTTTAATTTGACGCCACCTTTTGGCTGTATTTCCCTTGTCAAAGCTGCTAAAATCGGACACTTCTTTAACTACGGGGTGGTGGCGTGAGGGTGTGACACGGCGAGACGTCTTTCACTGCGTTCCCTGTATCTCCGCGTCACTCTTTCTCGTGTCCTGGTTGGCAGGTTTCCGGTTATGAACATTGGGAAAAGAATTCGGCTTCAACGAATATTTGCGAGTGACGGACGGGCTCTGATCCTCGACGTCGATGCGGGAAGCCATCCGGTGAACCTCGTATCCGAAGCTCTCAACGCGGTGGACGGCATCATCCTGAGCCGGGGAATTCTGAATTCAGCGGCCAAGAAACCGCCACATCAGATTGGTCTCATAATCCGCATACCGGGAAGATTACCCCTGAGATATCCCGCGGACGAGGAACGAAGGATTCTGTCCCTCATAGAAATGGCGGTTCGCAGTGCTGCCGACGCCGTTGCCGTCTCATTTGAATCCGTGAATAAAAAAGAGGAGCGAAATTCAGAATGGGTCTCCATGGTGGCGGATGTATGCGAAAAATGGGGCCTGCCAATTATGCTGGAGGCAGCCCGGACTGCGGGTGATCCCAAAGCCTCGTTTTCGGGACCTGCTGATTTGGTTTGCAAAGCTGCCGAAATAGGCGCTGACTTCTTATCTCTGTCGCTGAAAGAATTTGGAGCGAAATTCGAGAGCAAGACGGAATGGCCCATTCCTCTGCTCCTGGTCCACCTCGGGGGAAGAAAACCGGATCATGACGTCTTCGAGTTTACGGGCAGGGCGATGGAGTCGGGGGCTGCGGGTGTCGTCCTGCAAGGCATTTCCGCGTCTGATCTGGAGCGGGAGACAGTACGGCTTAAGGACTTGGCCGGACTGGTACATACAACCCGGGCCAAAGTACAGGCCGACTGGAATAGCGCGGCAAAGCCACAACCAAAGCAACGTACTGAGTGCTGAGTGAAATTTCAAATGACAAAATCCAAAGTTCAACTGACAGATTCAAAGCTGCGCTCCAACTTGAGCTTTGGCATTTGGCATTGATTTGGAGTTGGGGCTTTGTAACAGTTTAGCGTTCTCAAAACGTCACCAACCCTGCCGGCCATGTTCTGTTGGGTTTCGTAACCTCAACCCAACTTACGAAGACGGCGCAATCGAGGGCCGCAGTATGATTCTTTGATCGTAGGTTGGGTTGAGTGGAGCGAAACCCAACAATCAGAGGCGATATGTTTCAAACAACTGAATTGTTACTGAGGGTTGAGATATGGTAATAGTTTAGCCTTTTGAAAAACTGGCTAAACTTGAACTCAAAATTCAAAGTGCAAAGCGCTAAATTGTTACGAGATATGAACTTCTAAACGCTCGGTTTCATCAACGATATCCGAATCTTGTTAACAGACTTTTGACAGAATCACGGTCGGTGGAACAGCGAAAAGACGAAGCTATTCTGCGTGTCTTTCCCTGAGTACTCCGTGGTTCACTTTTGACAGTGAAGAGGTTCCTTTGGAGCAGAAAATGAAGGCTAAAGATATTGTAAACTCGGTCAAGATTGATCTTGATAACGGTCAGATTCGCTTAGGAGAAAACCGTTTTCTGCTGTTTGCAGCGGATGCGCTCGGTTTTCTGAGGAAGGACCTGATAAACACACTTGGGGACGAAGTAACCAAGGGTCTCCTTTTTCGGCTCGGCTATCAGGCCGGGTATGTGGAATCGATCAGTCTGGCAAAGGCATTTTCCTGGAAAAACGAGTATGAACGGCTGAAGGCCGTGTGTAAGCTGCACTCATTAAAGGGTCTGGCGCAGTCTTCCGAAGTCAAAGTGAAGGTGAATCCAAGCAAGAAACACTTTTATATGGAAGGACAATGGCCGGATTCCTTCGAGGCCGAACAGCATTTGAGGCTCCTGGGACGTGAAAAGTATCCGGTTTGCTGGATTCTTAGCGGATTCATTTCAGGGTATACCAGTGCGATCATCGGGAGCACGACACTTTGCCTGGAAACAAGCTGTCGCGGCAAGGGAGATGCTGTCTGCTCCTGGCAGGTAAAGCGTTCAACAGAGTGGGGACGTGCAGGAAAGGAAATGTCTGATTTCCTGCATTCCATTGATCTCAGAGGCCGTATAGACCTGCTGGAACAAATCGTGGACGAAAAGACGAGGGCCCTAAAAGAGACTCATGAGTATCTGCTGAAGGCAGAAAAGCTCATAGCCATAGGCCAGATTTCAGCCAGAATAGCTCATGAAATGAGGAATCCGCTCACAGTCATCGGTGGTTTTGCCAATCTGGTAAAACGCCGTGCAGAACTGCGGATGCCGGAAAAAAAATATGTAGAGATTATCATAAGTGAAGTCGGCCGGCTGGAACGGTTCCTGAATGACGTGCTGACATACTCCACTGAGTTCCCTATGGACCGGCACGAACTGAATGTCAACAAGCTCCTCGTCGATGTTGTGCTCCTGTTCGAAAAAACTCTCTCCCAAAACGGAATCATGGTTTGCCAGTCGCTTGACGAAGGCCTGCCTCTTTTCCTGGGTGACAAGAAAAAACTGGAAGAAGTCTTCATCCACCTGGCAGGAAACGCCGTAAATGCCATGCCGAATGGCGGAAGAATGACGGTATCGAGCCGTTACATTTCCGAGCCGCTTCCTGCGCGCATACGTATAGAAATAGGCGATACCGGTGTGGGTATACCTCCGGACGTTCTGGATAAGGTTTTCGACCCGTTTTTTACGACAAAAACTATCAGCAGCGGTCTCGGCCTCACGGTGTCGAGAGAGATTCTGAAGAGACACAACGGGACGATAAGCGTCGTCAGCGAGGTCAATAAAGAAACGACAGTGATCATAGAACTATTGGTTTCGTCTTGAAAACAGCATAAACTATAGACTTTCAGATAATGTTTTTGGGAAGGCAGCAGGGAGGGGATAGTACCTGTTCGTACATCCCCGACCAATAACGCACCCAAAAGCTTTATCTGGAAGTCTATACAAAGACATGACATGGGGACTCGGAGATGCGGAGACACGGTGAAAAGGAAGAATTTCCCTGCGTCACACTCTCACCCCATCGCCGCGTCTTTCTTTTCAACGGAGGATTTAGAAGCATGGTCTTTCTCAGGATATTGCTGATCGTTATTCTCCTCTGGCCGGGGATATCGGCG
>JAZDGK010000121.1:0-3139 GCA_043806955.1 Pseudomonadota bacterium
AATTGTTGATTTTGGATTGCTGATTGAGGATTTGTAAAAGATGCCCATGGATCAAATCAGATTACAGGCCTTGCTTAAACGGTTGCTCGCCGAGCCGAAAGAGACAGAATGGCTGGAATTCAAGTCCAACCATTACGAACCGCAACTGCTCGGGGAATACCTCTCCGCGCTGGCCAACTCCGCCTGTATTCACGGCAAGCCTCGCGGGTATCTGATGTTCGGCGTGGAAAGCGAAACGCACGCTCTGATAGGGACTTTATTCGATCCCCGGAAGGAAAAGGGCAAGGGCAATCAGGATCTCCTGCTTTGGCTGACGCAGGGTCTTCAGCCAAATACGGGTTTCGAGTATCATGAGTTCACGACCGACAGCCACCGCATTGTCTTGTTCGAGAGCGTTCCCGCGCCGGATCGGCCCGTAAAGTTCTACGGAACGGCCTACGTGCGGGTGGGATCCTCCAAGACGGAGTTGGCCAAGCACCCGGAAAAGGAACGCACTATCTGGCAGCGGCGTGTGGACTGGTCGGCGCAGATTTGTGAGCGCGCTTCACTGGCCGACCTCAGCCCGGAAGCCATCAGGAAAGCACGAAGGGAATACAAAATCAAGACTCCAACCAAGCCCGATGAGGTGGATACCTGGCCTGACATCGTCTTTCTCAACAAGACCGGCCTTGCTGTTCATGGCGCGATCACACATGCCGCCATCATACTGCTTGGACTGCCGGAGTCCGCGGCCTTGCTGAGTCCCGCCGTGGCACGGATCAGTTGGATTCTGAAGGATGACCGGAATCAGGAGAAGGATTATGAGCACTTTGTCCCGCCGTTCATCCTCAGTGTGGATAGCGTTTTGGCCAAGATTCGGAATCTCAATGTCCGTCAGTTGCCGAACGGAACCTTATTCCCCTTGGAGTTGAAACAGTACGAGCCGTGGGTATTGCGCGAGGCGCTTCACAACTGTATCGCCCATCAGGACTACAGCTTGGGCGGCCGCATTAACCTGGTTGAGATGCCGGACCGGCTGATCCTATCCAACGCCGGTAATTTTCTTCCCGGCTCCGTGGAAACGGTGATTCGGCGGGACGCACCCATGGAGGTTTATCGGAATCGCGCGTTGGCGCAGGCCATGGTAAACCTGAACATGATTGACACGCAGGGCGGCGGAATCAAGCGCATGTTCCAGACCCAGATGAAACGCTTTTTCCCGCTACCGGATTACGATCTTTCGGAGACAGATCGGGTTGTCGTTTCCATTCCCGGCCAAGTGCTCGATGAGAAATTCACGCGCCTGTTGATGGAGCAAACGGATCTTGATCTATGGACGATCATCCTATTGGACAAGGTCCAGAAGCACCGGCAGATAACACGTGATGAACACCAACTGTTGAAGAAACAGGGCGTGGTAGAGGGGCGCTATCCCAACCTGCATATCAGCTCCAAGTTGGCGAACACCATAGAGGAGCAAGCGCGGCATATCCGTCTTCGAGGCTTTAATAAGAAGTACTATCTCGACCTGATAGTTGATTTTGTAAGGGAACATCAACCCGTCTCTCGGCTGAAAATCGACGAATTGTTGATGGATAAACTACCTGAGGTGTTGACCAATGCCCAAAAAGAGAACAAGATTCATAATCTCTTGCGTGAGTTAGCCGGGAAAGGAATCCTGACTAATTCAGGAAGCCGGCGTGTCTCCCGCTGGACGATTAATCAAAAATAAGAAAAAGATTATCAAAGCAACCAAAACAATTCGATACGGTAACCCTTTGTAAAACAAGTGGTTGCTATTGGTAAATATTTGATATTTAATTCGACAATCAAATGCAAGAACAATAAAACCCCATATAGGCAATCGAAGTCCCCATGAAAACAATCAAGGCCATGCCGGAACATAGCTGCCCCCGCAAAAAACTGCGGGAAAAGGGCACTGCTGCTCTCACCGACGAGGAGCTTGTCGCCGCAATTCAGGGAAGGGCGCCAGATATACTCCGGGGCCTCGTCTATTGAATCGGTCTCAAACTAGCACGAAAAGGGCTGAGACTGATTCATTGAAATCATGAAAACCATCAAGGACCTACCTGAACATAGCCGCCCGCGCGAAAAGCTGCAGGAGAAGGGGGCTTCGGCCCTGACCGATGAAGAACTCGTTGCGGCGATTCTCGGGATGGGCACGGCTGGTGTTGACGTGCGCACGATTGCACGGCAGGTGGCTTCGCTCATCCGGGAATGTTAAGAAGACTGAGTCTGGTTGCCCCAGGGAGCCTGCACCATATCCTTTCCCAGGGAAAATTCAGAGAAGAGAAAGGTTTTGGGATAACCTGTTCGCCGGAATAATTAAATGAACTACGATGAAGACAAGATTGATGAATACACACTGGCCCTTTTGTACTTGGTGACTCATGAAAGACATGAGGGGTTTGGTGCAAGAGCATGGAAGGGATTTGATTGGGATACCATGAACAGGCTCCACGAAAAAGGGTACATATCGAATCCAATAGGCAAGGGAAAATCTGTGGGCATGACCGAGGAAGGTTTTCTGAAGGCAAAGGAACTATTTGAACGGCATTTCACCGAGAAATGAAATGTGTTCGGAGACCAGGTCACTCCACCGGATCGCGATAAACCCGGCTCATGGTGAGCCGCCAAGTCGGGAAACAGAAAGAGCGTAACCCACTATGGTAAGACCAAAACGGAAATTGACAACGGCCGAGAAGGCTGAGAAGAAGCGGCGACAGAAGGAATACATGACCATTTTTATTAACGGTAAGCAGAAGCGAGTGAAGCGACCGCCCACCATTGATGGAATGGATATAGATGACTTTGTCCGTAGAAACGCTGACCCGATCTGGCTGCATCAGAATGAAATGTGGGAATACATGGTGGAGGAAGATGAATCCTGAATTCCCAAGCGTGCGCAAGACCTGCGGCCACCCGGGAGAGGAAAAGACATGAAGGACAAAAAAAAGTTCTGATGAGTTACGCCCTGAGTACGACTTTGACTATTCAAAAGCCGTTCGCGGGAAGTATTACAAAAAAAGTCAGAGGGTCGGGGGGGGGGGCGGGGGGGGCCCCCACCCCCACACCCCACCACACCACCCCCCCCCGGGGGGCCCCCCGCTGGCCGGAAACACCATAGACAAAACCCCCA
>JAZDGK010000122.1:0-8752 GCA_043806955.1 Pseudomonadota bacterium
ATTCGGGAAATCCGGATCGTTGCAGTATCGGAAACCGCAGAGCCCGATCCGAATTATACTGTGAACGGAGGGTACAGAACCTATACTCTGACCTCCCGTGTGACTCCGCGGAATCTTGCTCTTTGATCCTATGGAGGTGAAGCCATGACCCACGTTCATGTGAGCGGAAGTTCCATTCGGAATGAGAAAGGGATCGCTCTGGTCGCGGCCCTGCTTTTCCTCATGGTGCTGACCCTGCTCGGAACAACCGCTATCATGATCAGCAGTACGGACATCAAGATCGGGGGGAACTTCAAAAACTCAAAGACGGCGTTTTATGATGCTGAGGCAGGCGTTCAATACGTCATAAAGACCATGGAAAACGGGCTGGCGGCCGGGACCCTGACTTTGCCCACCAGCACCCCGGTTACGGTAAGCTATACCGTGCCCTCGGGATTCTCTTTCGACAGCAGCGTCAGCCTCTCCAAAGTGTCGGGGCTCAGTGAATACACATTTCAAATGACCGGACACGGCGGCAACAACTCCGAGAGCACCATTGAGGTCCGCCTGTCGCGGGGCTCCGCCTTTGAATACGGGATTTTTGGGGACGACGCCATCGACATGAAGAACTCCGGCGCGGCATACAGCTACGATTCACGGGTAGATACCACGCCGACTCCCGCCGAATCCACTCACGAGGCAGACATCGGTTCGAACGTACTCGTAAGAACATACAATGGAACAACCATAGATGGGGATGTGGCACTGGGAGAAAATGCATCAGGAGTGGACGGGACATATGTCGAGACCGGAAGTCCTGGCGCTACTGTTACCGGTACGGAGGGGGCCAATGTGGAGAGGGTGAATCCCGATCCGCTTGGAGCCGTTGGAGGTGACCTGGCCACGACATTTACGACCGTCAGCGTGTCCAACGACAATGCCTGGGGCGGACTAGGCGGCACGACTATCAGCTTAGGTAATGGCGATTCATTGACGCTGCAGGGCAAGACGGGCGGTGCAAATTATTATATTACCAGCGTTGTTTTGGATAACCATTCCACCCTGAACATAGATGCCTCTGCCGGACCGGTCAATATCTACCTGACGGGCGGGCTTGAAGCAAAGAACGGATCGAACATCAATGTTACGGGATTGCCGACGGACTTCACTATCTATTCGAACTCGACCACGAGCAGCTTGATCTTCAAACATGACAGTGGCTTCAAGGGCACAGTATACGCGCCGTATGCCCCGGTAGAAATGAAAAACGGCGCCGACGTGTGCGGTCTCATCTGGGCGGACACGGTGGATATCAAGAACTCCGGGACCTTCTATTTCGATACCGCAATCAAAGACAAGTTTGCCTCCGACGAACTCGATATGGTCTCCTGGAGGGAGGTGCGGTAATCAGATTGTTTTCCCGCCTGCTCTGTAGAGGCCGCCGATCCGGACACCGTTGACCTGTCCACCACGAATCAGCTCTTCCTTGACTTGCAATAAGAAAGTAATTACTATGAATCTTAAATAGACACTTCGGTCGGGGGATCATTATGGGTACTGTGACGGCTAAACAGCTTAAACAAAAGACGGGCGATGTGATCAAAAGAGTCAGGCAAGGCGAACGTTTCACCATCACCTATCGGGGCAAACCAATAGCCGTCATCGAGCCGCCGCACCTCGAAGAAAAAGAGATACGTGAAGAGCTGGGCTCCAGCGAAGAGGCATGGAAGAACATTGAACAGACTCTGGAGAACACTGCACCGGCTTTCAAAGACTGGCGGGAGGCGACGGAATGGGTTCGAAGGAAAAGCTAGTCTTTCTCGATACCAATGTCTTTGTCATAGACCTCCGGTACAAACGAGACGTCAATTACGGCAACAACGCATCATTTCTCACTTACATTGGACAAACAAGGCGCGGCTATACTACGGTTGTGAACCTCCTCGAACTCTGCGGAATCCTGTCGTTCAATCTGAATGAGAAACAGTTGCTCCAGATGTGGTTCTATTTTCAAGACAGATATCAGATCAGCGTCTTGCCGGTTCCAAGCCTCGAAACCGATTTCCCCATTCTATCTCTGAAAGAAATTTTTGATCTCATAAAGATGAAGACGTCCCTTGGGGACGCCCTGGTTGTGAGTGTCGGACAAAAATACCTGCCCTTTGCGAAAACCATGGTCACATGGGACAAGGAACATTTTGACGGCAAATTCTCCGGCGACGTTCTTACCCCGACCGAATTCATGCACCTGGTCAAATCCTGATTAAGGCAAAGCAGCAAGCGTCCTTTCCACCAGAGTGATGCCCAACAATCCGGTTGACGGCTTCACGGCCAGCGAATATGATAACGCCGCCGGCCGGAGCAACCATACCACAGATACTTGCGCAAAGTGCATGAAGATACTGATGATCACTACCAGCTATCCGCGGGACGAATCGGACTCGAGCGGGATCTTCATCAAACGCCTTGCCCTCGCGCTGACTCGATGCGGCGGCAGGATTACAGTTTTGGCCCCGGGCGACAAAGAGGCGAGAGACAGGGAAACAGCGGACGGTATCGAGATCGTAAGGTTCCGATACGCACCTCGGGGCATGATGAGAATTGCCTATGGGGACGGCGGCATCTACGAAAACATAAAGCGTTTTCCCTGGCTTGTCTTGTTAATGCCTTTGTTTCTCCTCTCGATGTGCATTTCCGCGATTAGACTGGCGCCTGACTGCGACATCATTCATGCCAACTGGCTGCCAACAGGATTATGTGCGGTCCCCGCGAAGTTCATACGAAGAAGACCGTTGATCGTAACCGCACTGGGGAGTGATTTTGGGCGTGGAGCCGGCATTTTCCTCTTTCTTCTTACGCGAACGGCCGATGCGATTACTACCATAAACGAGAAGTGGGCGGAATCCCTGAAAAAGGAAACAGGGTGCAGCGTATTCTATACCCCGAACGGTGTCGAGGTATCAAAGGATACAATCAATCCCCGAGAAAGGTTCGGGATCGCTTGCGGTGAGATCCTGGTGCTGTACGTCGGGGCGCTGAGGCATGTAAAGGGAGCCGATATCCTGTCGGAGGTCGCCTGCATCGTCGGACGGAAAGACAAGTCGGTGAGATTTCTTGTAATCGGACCGGGTAATCCGTCTGAGTTCGGTTTATCAGGACTGACGAATGTCACATTGGCAGGCAGGCTCCCTCCCACCGAGGTTCTGGCCCTGATTCCCGGATGTGATATTTTTGTTCTTCCAAGCAGGCATGAAGGCAGGCCGAATGCGTTGCTCGAGGCCATGGCTGCGGGTGTGCCCTCCGTGGCAACAAGACTCCCCGGGGTGGTGGAGGTCTTGACCGGGAAGTGCGGCATAATTGTCGACACGGAAAACCCTGCAGAAATGGCAGATGCTGTCTGCCTGCTGGCCAAAGACCCGGAGAAACGGCGGATGATGGGAAGAAACGCGAGATCGAGGATCAGCGAGCTGTCACTTGACTGGGAAAGCAGCGCCAAAAATTACCTGGAGATCTTCAGAAGATTCACCCGAGAGACGCAAAGGACGCGAAGATGACTCCATTTTTAGGATCGTGCCTCATGCCGGACTACGATAACCTTCACAAGCTCTGGACCAAAGCCCACGCCACAGGCTCACCCACCAAATTCGTTCGGGATGCCGTCGTGTACAGAGAACTTGCGAAGCTCCATCCCGGAGACACACTTGATGCCGGAGCCGGCACCGGAGAGTACTCGCTTTTTCTATCTCAAAGAGGGCACAAGGTTGTGGCCTTCGATCCGTCGCCCTATGCTGCCCGCATGCTTGCAGATAAGGCACGAGATCTCGGAATCGACGTCGAAACTTACACAAGTACAATTGAAGACTTTTCGTCTTCGCGGAGGTTTGACAGTATCATTGCTATCGAGGTAATCGAGCACATTGAATTTGACCGCGCTGCGGTTGAGAAGCTCTTTTCCCTTTTGAAGGATGGGGGCCAAATGGTCCTGAGCACGCCGGCAACACCCTTTCTCTATTCGGAAGCGGACAGGACTTCGGGGCACTTCAGGCGTTACAGGTTAAGCGTCTTGAGAGAGCTTCTCGTTCACTCCGGATTCAGGGAAGTACAGGTAAGGAGATACGGTTTTCCTGTACTTTTTGTGTATTCCCTGGCCAGGAAACTCTTTCTGGACAGGATTCTTATCAGGCATTTTGCCTCGGAAACAACGGGTTCCGGCGGAAAAGCCATCGCGATATCCAGGCTCTATCCGCATATCCTTATCGCCGATCAATTGAACCTGCCGTTTTGGGGCGTGGGATATGTCGCAACCTGCAGGAAATAAAGAGTTTTGAATCAGGAAATCAGGAAATCACGAAAAAGGAGAAATGCATGGACCTACAATCACAGCCGGGGGCGGCTGTGCCACATGCAGTCTCAAGGCCCGTTAAACTGGTGTGGCACAGCCGCCCCCGGCTGTGATATTTTCGGGATGAATCACTGTTAATGTCTGATACTACTAATTCCCTCCATGCTCTCCGCCGAAGAGCCTTTCTTCTCCTTAAGATCGCACTCTTCCTGGCGGTAATGTGGTTTGTGGGACGGGCGCTGTATCCCGCTTTTCATCAAATAGATCCTTCAAAAATGCATATTCGGTGGGGCTGGTTTATCTGCGCCATTTTTCTGCTCTTATTTTCGACCGTGGCCGGTTCTTATCTTTATTCTTGTCTCTATAAAAAGCTGGGAGAAAGTCTTTCCATGAGCCAGGCATTTACACTGCTGGCTCTCCCGCCCTTAGGGAAATACCTCCCGGGCAAAGTGATGGCTCTTGCCGGTCATGCCGGCATCGCAAAATCGTTTGGGATAGCATTCATAACGAGCACTACTGCGATTCTACTTGTAACCGGCCTCGGATTGGTCTCCATCGCGATCCTTAGCCTGACCTTGCTGCTGCCCCGTATCTCTCATCTCACGGGCGGCTTTGCCGGGCTTGCGGCAGTTGGTGTCATATTGCCGGTCATGATCGTTGCCCTTCATCCCCGGATCTATTGGAGGACGATAAACTCTCTGCTCATCGCCTTCAAAAAGCCGCCAATTGCGGCTTCCTTCAATCTAAGAACCACCGCTTTACTCTTCCTGACCATACTGATGCAACACGGTCTCTTCATTTCCGGTCTCTCCGCCGTGGGCTTTGCAGTGAGAGAAATGCCGATGTCAGTCTTTCCCTTTCTCACGGGGGCCTTATCCCTTTCAGCCATGGCGGGTTTTGTGGCCCTTTTTGCCCCTGCAGGCATCGGGGTACGCGAAGGAGTACTCTTGGTGATTCTCACCCCCGTTCTGGGGGCTGCCGATGCGGGAGTAATCGCCGTCTTTACCCGAGTCGCCCAGACCATATCGGACGCGGTCCTGGGGGCGGCAGGTCTGGTTACTTATGCTCGGTATAAAAGAATACAGTCCCGCCAATGACGATCCTCGCAGATGAATGATGCTGTTTTTGTTGGGTTTCGTTCCACTCAACCCAACATGAAACCGGGGCATACAGACGTGTCCGGCCGAAAATTAAAGGAAAAGATTGATTTTAGCGAAACGTATAGTATAAGCATGAACGCAAACCCGGATACCCAAAACCGGGAATCATGGTTTGGAGCACAGTATGAAGGTCGGTTTAAGTGAAAAGCAGTATGTAATAGATTCGTTCAATATCAGAGATTCGTGGCGAATGTTCCGGATTATGGCTGAATTCGTCGATGGTTTCGAAGCATTAGCAGAGATTTACCCGGCGGTCTCAGTGTTCGGCTCGGCCCGGACGAAGCCGGGAACACAGCCCTACGCCATGGCAGAAGATGTGGGCAGGCTGCTTGCTCAGAACGGTTTTTCCGTGATCACCGGAGGGGGTCCGGGTGTCATGGAGGCAGCCAATAAAGGTGCGGCAGAGGCAGGCGGGAAGTCGATCGGCTTGAATATTCAGCTCCCCTATGAACAGAAGCCGAATCCATATGCCAATGTCAGATTGAATTTCAAATACTTTTTCATTCGCAAAGTGATGTTCGTTAAGTATGCAGTGGCCTTTATATGTCTGCCCGGGGGGTTTGGGACCCTTGACGAGTTTTTCGAGGCGCTTACCCTTATCCAGACCAACCGGATACGGCCTTTTCCGGTAATCTTGATCGACGGCACTTATTGGAAAGGCCTCTTAAACTGGCTCGACAAGCGGATGTGCCACGACTCAATGATTTCACCCGAGGATCTCAAAGTATTTAATATGGTGGATAATCCCGAAGAGGCACTGGATATAGTAAGAAGGACTATAATAGTATAAGGGACTTAGAAGGTTCCATCATACCATTGTAGGATCAATGTTCAATGCTCAATAACCAATTTCCAATCAGGAGAGGGTCCGTTGGACATTCGACATTGAGATTTTCTGTTCTGATTCTTCTTGCTTTCCTGCTTTCCTGATTTGTACCCTGATGGCGTTTCTTTATTCCGGTTTCTTGAAAAACTCCAGCCGGCATTCTCCAGGCATAACATCTGCCTGATACTCTATATTAATAGTCATCCCTGACCGAGTTTCCAACTGGCAGATCTCGCCCCGCTTCTTATTGAGGAGGTAACCCGCGACCTCCGGCGGAACAGAAACACT
The DNA here is from genome assembly GCA_043806955.1 of Pseudomonadota bacterium. GTDB lineage: Bacteria > Desulfobacterota > QYQD01 > QYQD01 > JAZDGK01 > JAZDGK01. The sequence continues at coordinate 6,596 of JAZDGK010000122.1, forward strand.
GATCCCTGTGAGCCCGCTTCTTGTCAAAGCTGCTTGAATTCTGCGCAGGGCCGCCACGGCCTGGGTCTCAACCGACCGCACTATCCCGCGACCCTGGCAGTGAGCACATATTTTGTGACTGCCGAGCGCTATGGGAGACCGCAGCTTCTGGCGTACGAGTTCCAGGAGGCCAAATTTGGATATTTTGCCGACGTCTACTTTGGCCTTATCCTTTTTCAGTTCATCCTTCAGCCTTTTTTCCACGGCCCGGCGGTGGGTGGACTCTCTCATATCTATAAAATCAACGACGATCAGACCTCCCAGATCTCGTAATCTTAACTGGCGGGCAATCTCCTCCGCAGCCTCCAGATCCGTCTTGAAGGCGGTCTCTTCCAGTTCCTTCTCCTTCACCGCGCGGCTGGAATTCACATCGATGGCTACCAGAGCCTCAGTGGGATTAATCACTATCGAGCCCCCGGAGGTGAGAGTCACTTTGGGCTCGTAAATCTCCTCGATCTGTTGCTCGATGTTGTAACGGGAAAAAACAGGCTTGGACTCCTTGTGAAACCGGACCAGTCCATAGTGCTTCGGCGAGATCACGCGCATGTGATCGCGAAACTGCTTGAAGGTCTCTTTATCGTCGATCAGAATTTCGTTTATATCCGTCGTAAAGTAATCACGAAGGAATCGGGTTATGACCCCCGCCTCTTTGTATATGAGAGCCGGCGATGTCAGGGTCTGTCCCTTTTCTTTGATATCCTTCCACAAGCGCAGCAGGTACTGTAGATCCTTGGACAGCTCCCTTTTTGTCATATCAAGGCTTGCCGTTCTGACAATAAAGCCTATTCCCTCGGGCAGCTCGAAATCTTTCATCATTTCCTTCAAGTTTCTACGCTGCTCCTCGTTCTCTATCTTCCGCGAAATCCCGCTGCTCTCGCTGCCCGGCAACAGAACAAGATAACGGCCGGCCAATGACAAATAGGTGGTTAAGGCCGCGCCTTTCTGCGCGAAAGCCTCTTTGACCACCTGGACCAGCGTCTCCTGCCCTTTTTCAATCAGATTTTGAATGCGCAGAGGCTCGCCGCCTTCAGTTCGAGTCTCCCGGCAGTAATACTCCGGGTGGATCTCGGAAAGGGGGAGAAAGCCGTTCTTTTCCGCACCAAAATCTACAAAAGCAGCCTGCAGGCTCGGCTCTATCGAAACCACCTTGGCCTTGTAAATGTTTCCTTTTGTAGACTGATGATTGAGGGTTTCAATATGAAAAGCCTCGAGTTTCCCGTCCTGCACCAGAGCAATCCGGGACTCTTCAGACATTTCCGCGTTTATAAGCAATTTTTTGTTCTTTAAAGGCGACATCAGATCTTAGTGTTTCCTAATCAAATTTTCTCGACCTGTGCAGTTACAATTCCCTGGACGGCCGGAATGGACCTCAATGCCATTGAATCGGAGTTCCGAAAAATCCCCCACGGAGGATTTGGAAATGGGTGCTGCCGTCTCAAGGCTATCACCTGATTCATTAGAAAAGAGGCCGAAGCTCTAACTGCACAGGTTGAATTTTTTGTAACACTTTAGCTGTTTGAAAGAAGCCACAAGACTGTTCCGCCGGACTCCCCTCGCCCCCGTCCGCGGATGGTGGAGAGGGAGTTTTATCTTCGCAAGGTATCGTTGAGACATTAGTTGCCTCGCCTTTATTGAAACGCTTTTTCAAAAGCCTAAACTGTTACAATTTTTTGAATATAATACAAAAACTCCAAATAAACACGGAGATTTAATCAGGACCCGGATTCTGCTGATTTCATGCGGAAAACAATTGGTTCCTTGTCCCGTAAGGGACGTGGACATAAATAGGTGTCCCAATATTGCGCTGGATTTTGGTTCGGATTCAAGGCGCATCAAGGGGCGCATATCGGGATATGTAACCCTTGATGCAACACAGAAGCCGGATCAAAAGACAAGCAAGATGGGACAACTAGTTATGTCCACGTCCCTTAAGAACAGTGATGACCCAGAAACGAACGAATGACTGAATATGTAACCACATTGAGCTGGCAAGATATCCTGGATATCCTGGTCGTCGCTGTCATAATCTACGAGCTGATTCTCTTTATCAGGGGTACCAGGGCCGTCCAGATGGTGGCGGGCCTGGCGATCCTGGTGGTCGTCTACTTCGTTGCCCGG
>JAZDGK010000123.1:0-4525 GCA_043806955.1 Pseudomonadota bacterium
GACAATACCGATCAGTTGCCCGCCGGGTTCACGAAACGGCGTTGCCGTCACAATACAAGGCATGGTGACACCATCGTTGCGCTCTTTTGCCACATCGCATTCGACGTGCTCTTTGCCCCCAAGAATTTGCGTTAGCGGGCAATCGGGCGTGTGACATAAGGGGCCGCGAAATATATCGTAGCACTTCTTGCCAACGGCTTCGGACGCCCCTGTGCCTGACATGGTTGCAAACGTCTCGTTAACCCGAAGCACATTGAAATTCCTGTCCACCACCCGCATTCCGTCGGCAGCGGTCTCAAATATCTGGTCCAGTTCTGCATTGGCGCGTCCTGTGGCCTCTTCCGCTCGGCGGCGCGAATTGACGATTGCCTGGGCGTAGACGGCAAAGGCGACGAACATGCCGGCAACAATCAGGCGCATCCAGATCTCATGCGACTGCGGGCTGAATACCCTGTCAATGAATCGGCCCTCGTGGAACACAAAAACCTCTACCGCGGATTCGAGAAGCCAGAACAAGGCTCCCAAACCGATTCCGGCCGGTATCAGCCTGCTCTGTCCTGCACCCATACGGTCTGAGCCCACATCAGTCATATTTACCTCCAGCAAATCTCGTAACAATCTAGCGCTTTGAAAAAACGCGCTAAATCTCAATGCAAAATGAAAAATGCAAAATTCGGAAAAAGACCCTCCGCAATTTTGAAATTTGCACTTTGAAATTTGCATTTTTCATTCAGTTTAGCCGGTTTTTCAAAAGGCTAAACTGGTACCAAATCTCAATGCCGCTGAAATACTGCCGCCTGATATCCCCCGAATCCACTCCGTGAAACGGGAATAATACCAACAAGAAGTCAAGCATCGTTACTTGCAAATATAGTACAAAAATCACAAGAAATGAACTGAGTAAATGCTGTTGGTTCGGCTTAGGAGCAACCGGACCGGGACGTTGTGTTGAAATTGTTTACCGGCGATTCTTGTATCGTAAATCAACTTCATTACGAGTGAATCGCCAAACGGGGGCATATCGTCTCAGGAAATCGAGCGCATTATTCAAACTGAGATATTGGTGCCTCTTGCAAAAAGTCCGGTGGACGTGATTCCCGTCATTCCGGCGAACCCCGGATCGGAGTCCGGGGCAGGCGCCGGAAGCCAGTAACTTCAAGCAGATAAAGCAATCCTGCGCAACATAAGCGCAACATAAGGGACGTCCATAAAATTATAAGTTGCTCGGCGGTTGAGTATGTGCTATGGTCTCGCCCATGCCGAGAAGAGCCCGTATTGATGTCGCTGGAGCACTCCATCACATAATCGTTCGAGGGATCGAGCGGAAGAAGATCTTTCAAGGTGACTTTGACCGGGACAAGTTCCTGAACCGCCTTGAAGTCATCATAAAAGAAACGTCTACCTCCTGCTATGCATGGGTGTTGATGCCGAACCCTGGGGTCCGGGGTCGGACCAAGTTAACCCTTTGAATCTATATGGAATCTGTTATGAATCTGCCCGGATTTAGGGCTCAATGGCACTATTTGGGGGTGGGAATGAGGCCTTTAAGAAAAGAGAGCCGAGATGCCGAGGCCAAGCCGGCAGGCCGGGTAACCAAACTGCTGCCCGAAACGTATCCGGTCCATGTGGTTCCGTGCGCTTATACAGTCACGGTAGTAACGGCAAGCAACGAACCCGTACCCGCCGGTTTAGCTGATTACGGTTCAAGCACCTCTATTTCGGAGAACTTACTGAAATGGTTCCGGTTGAAGGTGTAGATACGGGTGATGTTGTTGGAAAGCATGGCTGCGACTAGTTGGGTGTCAAATATTTCCTGCTTTCGGATGTCATACCGCCTCAGCAGGTCCAGCATGATATCGACCACATCAGATTCCGGATAGAATTTCAGCAAATGCTTCGCCTTGAGATACTTTTCTATCTCCGCAACCGCTTCCTCCTGATTCCTCGGATTGCTTATCCGTTTGGAGTCGGTAATGATCGCATAGAATTCACTCAAAATTTGGGGAAAGATGCATAGAGAGGTTTTCCCTTCCAACCCACGGTCTCTTAAGCTCTTAGGGTTCGCTCAGAACTAAATTGGCGTTTTGGGCGCTCAGATTTGGGTCAGATTTGTTCGATCCGAGGCTGCAAAACCACAGGAATAGTCGTTCTATTTCGAGGATTTTGCAGTTGAGGATCGGACGAAGCTGGCCTGAAGCTGGGATGCATAAAATGGCAATTTATCTCTGAGCGAACCCCTAGATGCCTGGTGGAAGGGTGAAGACCCATCAGCTGCGTACACCAGCACATTCGTATCCAGGAGAGCAATCTCAGAGGTAGTCATAAATCTCCTCTCTGGTAAGACTCCCCTTCACCCCGAGCGGCCAGGTAGCAAACTCAATCTTTTCTTCTTCCCGTTGCGTGTCCTTTTTTGCCGACCCTTTTCCCCTGGTTTGGGCCCGTAGACGTTGCACCAAACGTTGAATAAGCTGAACGTCCTCATCAGACAAATCACGCACGTTTATCATGTGGGCCATTGGCGCTTCTCCTTCCAGTCTGGTTTGACACGACGTTCTTGTACTCGATATACCACCGGCACAGTCGCAAGCCATGTCGATTTCTCTGTTTTTCTCTTGTCACTGTTTCGACCCCGGCTTTCGTATCTTAACAATTCTACCTATATTTGCATAATTGGGCATTTCTGTGCCGGTGTCAAGCGCTTTGGGAATAACTTGCCACCCAGGCTTTTCCTGAGTTCAAGAGCATTGCAATGCTATAGACTTGGGAAGGCAGCAGGGAGGGGATAGTACCTGTTCGTACATCCCCGACCGATAACGCACCCAAAAACTTTATCTGGAAGTCTATATTCAGAAGGATGTTGGGAAACGCCTAGCCGGATGAAATAAGAGAATCAAGACAGCAGTTTGCACATACTCACGGTAGCAATGGGAATTGACGAATCCGTACCCGCCGTGGGGGCAGGACTGTTACCAATGCGCCTTTTTCCAGGTCTTCCCCGCAGCGCGTGAGAACTGCCTGTATCAGGTCTGCCGCCTTTTCCCCATACAACCCTTCTATGCGAATACGAATAACTGAGGGAGATGTGGCTCGTGAGAGCGCCAGAATGGCGTGGAAGTCTGCATCAAGGGTAATTACAGTGCGCTCTTCGTCCCGGCCCCTCTGAAGAATAGCGGCATCATCCGCGGTGGAACAGCCGATTTCCCCGACATGGATTGTATCTATTCCGGCTTCGCGCAGCAATCTGGCCGCCGATCGTGGCAGCCCCTGATCAAGCAGCAGTTTCATGATTCAGAGTGAGCTCGACCACGCGATCATCAAGGTGTGCAGCCGCATAGAGTAGAGCTTGCCGAATGTCTTCATCCTCAAGCTCGGGATATTCTTTGCGCAATTCCTGACGGTTCGGGTAGAAAGCTGCCAGTTCCACAACGCGCCGGACTGTGAGACGCATGTTGCGTATACAGGGTTGGCCGTTCATACGACCAGGATCAATAGTAATGCGGTCAAAACTCATTGCTTGAACCTCCTGTAGTTTTATAGCATATTCAGCTACCTGCGCCAAGTCCTGTTTGGAGATTGCTTCCTAATTTCTACCTATGACTGCATAATTGGGCATTTCTGTGCCGGTGTCAAGAAGTTACTTGCGCCCAGACTTTTCCTGGGTGATCTGGTACATGTAAGGAAACCCGGCCAGGGTGTCTATGGCTCCTGCGCCATCTACACTCTTCAAAAGGCGTTTGCAGGAATTCGCCCGTCAAACTCTATTGCCAAAGGAGAGCGCGGATACAGGATCGCGGACCGTTTCGGAATCGTGAATTTCTGCCCGTAACGGATGAGGTGATCAGCAATCACCTGCTCGGCATCAACCTGTCGGGCAGGTCACAACCAGGATTCACGACCGGCGTCTATCCATTACTATAGACTTTCAGATAATGTTTTTGGGAAGGCAGCAGGGAGGGGATAGTACCTGTTCGTACATCCCCGACCGATAACGCACCCAAAAGCTTTATCTGGAAGTCTATAGGACAAATGCTGAACGTGGGTGTCAACGTCACATAGGGCAGAGAATACCCGGTGATCGTCTTTCGTATGAGAGTTTTCGCCTGTTCCGCGGAAATCTTCTCACCCAGGAAGATATGGAAGACGGTTCCGCCCGTGTACTCTTTTTGCAGGGCCTCCTGGTGATCAAGTGCGAATGCGAGATCGTCAGTGAAGTCCACGGGGAGGTTGGTCGAGTTCGCATAGATGCGCGCTTTCTCGCCCGGATTGAAAAGGTCGCGATCCTTTTGGGCAAGCTTGTAACCCGCCGCTTCAGCCGGTGTGGCTTCGAGATTATAGAGATTCCCGGTCTGCTGCTGATACTCGCTCAGTTGCTCTTTCATGAACTGCAGAACCTGGAGAGCAAAATCCTTCCCCTGGTCTGAATGGATTCCCTCCATACCGAGATACTGAAGGGCGTCATTCATGCCCACAATCCCGATCGTGCTGAAATGATTGGCCCAGTATTTTCCAAATCTTTTCTTTAGGT
>JAZDGK010000124.1:0-3913 GCA_043806955.1 Pseudomonadota bacterium
CAGAAGTAACGTTAATATTTGGTAAGAAATTACTTTCACTTATGGATAATACTATCAATCGTGTGATTATCCCCGATGGCCACTTTAAAATCCCCCACTTGTGGCCGGGTCAAAATCCCCCGGCGACAGCGTAAAATATCCTACTAATATTCAGTGCAAAGATCCATATTTTATTCCTTTTTCATCCAGAGGATTTCCGTTTATTTTCGACCAAACGGGTGGAGGCCTCCTTGAGGCGGTAGCTTTTGCCTTCGAACTGGAGCAGATGCCCCCGATGAAGGAGGCGATCCAAAATAGCCGAAGAGGCGGCGTTGTCGCGGAGGAGTTTTCCCCAATCTTCAAGGGGTCTGTTCGATGTAATCACTGAGCTTTTTCTGGAGGTGTACCGGTTCAGGATAATATCCAGCAAATCGTCAGCGGCTTGTTCCTGGACTTTCTTGCGCAGAAACAAATCATCAATGAGCAACAGATCGGCTTCGGAGAAGAGTTTGTTCACTTTTTTTCTCCGTTTGAGTTGATCGGCCTCGAAGAGGTCCTCGAAAAAAGTATGGGCTTCCCGGTACACGACTTTATAGCCGTTCTGGATGGCGGCGTGGGCCACTGTTTTGGCGATATGGCTTTTTCCGGTTCCAGGTGATCCGATCAAGAGGGCGTCATGGCCGTCTCGGATAAACTTTCCGCTCACCAGTTCATAGATTTCCTTTTTGGGCAGTTTCGGGTTGAAGCCCCAATCGAATTCCGTCAAAGTGGGGCGTTCTTTGAGTCCGGAGGTCTTGAAACGGGTTTCGGTGAGGCGGGAGTTGCGGCAATCCAACTCGTCCTGCACCAGGCAGGCAAACACCTCTACAAAAGAAGTGCCCTGATTGGACTGGATGAGCCGGGTCTGCAGCGTATCGTTCATGCCATGGAGCCGGAGAGTTTTGAGGTGTCTTTCGATTTCAGCTAACGACATGTTCATGGATTTACCTCCTTGATTTTCTTTTTCATCCTATGATTTGTTTTGCTTAAATGATCCCTTGCCTGCGCAGACGTCGAAGTTGTTCTACCGACATGTCTGCCGGGTCTTGGATAGAGTCCGGGATGCGTTCGGCTACTTGACCATTGCAGGACACCTTCTGATCCCAGTCAAACACGGTCACAGCCAGGTTGTGGTGGCGGAGTCGCTCCCGAGCCTGCTGGACACCGTCCCTTCCGGCCTGGTCCCGGTCCAGAAACAACAGGATGTGAGGAAACCCAACCCGGGTACGGATCCATGCCAAGCGCTCGATCTGTTCCGCGGAGATGGCGGTCCCCATCAAGGCGCCGACATTGCGGCAATCCGCTTCCACCAGCTTGGCTACATCAAAAAATCCTTCCACCAGGATTAGGCCGAACTTGTTCGTCTGACGCCAAGCCTCTTCATCCAGCAGGAGCTGATCCTGGTTGTAGATTTCCCACCCTTTCCGGAACGGATAACTCCAGTATTTTCCATTGGAGTCTTCTTGTTCCCGGCTCAGTGCCCGTCCGGTATGGCTGAGAATAACCGGTTGAAGATTGTGGCCGTTTTCTCTCATGCCACGAATCTGGAATACCAACCGGGAGTTGAGAGGGGAGGCGGCCTTTCCCCGCCCTCGTTGAGGTAAAAAGCCACATCCCAGATAACGGCAGGTGGAGGCGGATATGCCTCGACGATGCAATTCCGGGTGATCCGGGCGCAGATAGCGACGCAGATCGATCTCGATGGCGGGATTGGTGTTTTTCGAAGACGCAGGCCCGGCTTTTGCTGTTACCTGCGGCTCCTCCGTCCGCTGATTCTGCTGCCCGGATGCCGGATTATTCACCGAGGAGATCCCTTCGGCTACCATCCACTGAGCTACCTCGAACATGGTCATTTCCCGGCCCTGCCGCCGCAACATCTCCCGACAAAATTGCATGATGCCGCCGCCTTTGCCGCTGCTGAAATCCTTGAAGATGTTCTGTGATAAGCTGACGTGCATCGAGGCCTTCTCTTCCTGGGTAAAGGGTGATTTGAGCCAGATTTCATCGTCTCGGCTACCTCTCTTGTTCTCTACAGTCAGGTGAAAGACCTCTATCACCCGCAGCCAACTCGCCTGTTGCCAGACTTGGGGCAGTTGCTCCCGGCAGATGATTTCCGATCCGGTAGAAATGATCTTCTTTGGGGCCGGTTCTGGCGGGGATGCCCCTTCGGCGGCATGTTGCTTCCAGAAAGCGCCGTAGTCTTCACCTGACCGAATCAACGGATGCTCTTGCGTGAGCGCGGATTCTTCAGCCTTCCTTTCATCGGCTTCCGCCGCCATACTCTCCACCATCCGCCGCAATGCCTTGGAACTTCTTAAGCCATTTCCCTTCGCCAGTTCAGCCGCTTTCTCCACGTGCCGGGCCGGGTAGTGCCGAACCAGATTAATCAGGCCATACATTCGACGTTGACCGCTTCGGCCTTCTTCGTTAAACCACTTCTCACATAACGAGAAGGTGTGCGGACCGATGATTTCGGCTTGAGCCAACAATCTATCCGTTTCCCGGGACGGATTGAAGATCCGGTCCCCTGGTTCCATCATCAAGGACCCCGGCCGCTTGCTCTTCGGATGCCGACGAATGACCTCCATCCGGCGAGGATCCAGAATCTCGATTTCTTCATCATAGATCCTCACCATTACCTCACTGTACAAGGGAGCCGGGCTGGCCGCATAGTAGGACTTACCTACCTGGATCGTGCCGTCATCATAGACCGTTCGTTTTTCCTGCTGAAAATACCTAAACGGCGTCAGGGGCAATTGCGCCAGGTAGGGTTTTTCTTCCTGGAACATTTCCTCTACCTGACGTTTGGCCCGACCATGGATCCGCAGTGCAGCCCATCGCTCTTCCCAATGCCTCAGCCAGTCATTCTGGGCCTCAATACTGCCGAATTTACGTCCCTTCAAGGCGGTGTCCTGAGTGTGCTTCACCGCATTTTCCACCGTTCCTTTTCGATTCGAATCTCTAACCCTTGCCGGATCCGCCGCCACGCCATAGTGCTCCAACATGGCTGCATACAACGCATTGAGCTCCGGATCATAGATATCCGGTTTGATCACGCCTTCCTTAAGATTGTCCAACGTGACATATTGGGGGCACCCCCCAAAGTACCGGAATGCTTCCTCATGCAGCCGGGACCACGTTTCCTTGCTCGATTTCCTTACCACTTTCCGATAGGCTCGCCCGGAGTATTTCAACGCCATGATGAACAGCCGGGGCCGCCGATATCTCCCATTGCCATGAAGCGTTGGAGCGCCCGTCCCATAGTCAACCTGGCCCTCTTCTCCAGGAAGAAATTCCAGTCGGTCATACTGTTGGGGATCATTTCCTCTAAGCCCACGCACAAACCGCTTCACGCTGTTGTACCGGTGAGTGAAACCGAACCGCTCCACCAGATCCTGGTAGATGGCCATTGCATTTCGTCCCAGCCTCAACTGTTCCTCGATCCACTCCCGATGCGACTCACATGCGGAGCCAACATGCTTCGGCAGGTTTTCTCCCGGACCCGGTGGCCGGGGTGGGGGATTTTGTCCGGATTGAACCCCCGACCCGGTGGCCACACCTTCTCCAGTGGGGGAGTTTGAATGGTCATCTTCTTCGGAGGGCAACAGATGGCACAACAGGCCATATCTTCTGATGGTTTTCCGGTCAATCCCAGTCTTTCGGTTGATCTCCCGTTGGCTGATTCCCCTGTCCAGTAATGTTTTGACCGTCGTCTTCAAATGTGGCTTCAAAACGTTCATCCTTCCTCTCTCCCATTTGTAGAATGAGGTTCTTCTCCGAGTTAGTTGTAGAAAGCCTGATAAATTTTCAGGATAAAGTAACGAATATCATGAAAGCCGTAAGCTTTTCGTTTGATAACCTTGATCTTGTTGTTGACCCCTTCCAATGCGCCGGT
>JAZDGK010000125.1:0-38175 GCA_043806955.1 Pseudomonadota bacterium
GGCGAAGAAGTAAGGGGTCGTTTGCGCTACCTGTGTCGGCGTAGGAATGAAACGGACGCTTCACCCCGTCTACAACCCGTGTGCCTTCAAAGCGCGAATAGCTGTCCAGACGTACCGACTCAATCTGTCCTGCATCAACCGCCCGAATAAAATCGTCGTAGGACAAATACTCCCCCGGTTCAGTCGCCATCGCCGCACATGCGTATCCACATGCGAGAAGAAAAACGGCATAGCCAACCACTGTTTTCATGTCTGCCAATCCTCCTACATTCAGCTAACGAGTTGCGCATAACCGGCGGCGGCCTGCAGCTTTCCCGAAAAACCAACCACGTTACACGCCGTCCGGTATGCGCTTGTTCGGCAAGTCTATTTAGCAAACATCTCTGCAAGTATAGCGAGCACTGCTTCTCGAACCGCCGGGCTAATATGGCCAAGCCGTTTAACCAGTCTGGATTTGTCAACGGTCCGTACCTGATCGAGCACAACCTGACCTTCTTTGTTTTGAAACCGGCACGGTACGCGCGTAGGATAGTTACGCCCACGAGTCGTCATTGGCGCAACGATAATGGTGGAGATGTGGCGGTTCATCTCATCGGGGGATATTACCAGGCATGGTCTGGTCTTCTGGATTTCGTTTCCCACTGTCGGGTCCAGGTTGACCATGTACACATCAAAGCGTTTGACTACCATTCCCATTGGGCCTCATCCCAACTGCTGAAGCTGGTCACCTCTTGGTCAAGCAGCCGATCATCGCCATGCTCAGCCATTGCGCGAAACTGCTCCTCCCAGTCTTGGCGTGATTGACGAGTGGGACGAATCACAATCTGGTTTTGCAGCACCTCAAGCTGGACCTCATCACCGAGAGCGGTTTGATCCAATATCACCTTTGGGATGCGTATGCCCCGTGAGTTCCCAATTCTAACAATGCGGGTCGTCACTACTGTGCCCACAATCTCATACCTCCGTGTAATAGTAATTGTGCAATTGTCCAAATGATTACATTGTATATACAAGAAACGAGTAAGTCAAGCACTGAAGGCCTACAATGAGATTACGAGGGGATGCAAACTGCCGAACGGTTGAGCTGAGTGGCGGCGGCCAAGGACCCCGCCGCGAAGCGCCACCGCCCGTTTCCCGCCGTCCACTCAAGCGACTTGTTCGGCGATCTTCTTATCATTTCCATTTTCTGAAGACGTTCATTTGCTGAAGTCCTGCGACAATTCCGCTTCAATCTCTTCCACTGTCGGCAGGCTGGACTTGAGGTTCTCCGGCAGGGCGCGGGTCAGCTCGTAGTCGGAAATACCAATGGGTTTGTGGATGTCGCGCAGGCTGTATTCGGCCAGGATGCGGTCCTTAGTCTGGCAGAGAATCAGGCCGATGGTGGGCTGATCGGTTTCGTTTCTGAGCTGGTCGTCCACCACCGAGCAGTAGAAGTTCATCTTGCCGGCGTACTCCGGTTTGAAGTCGCCCTTCTTCAGGTCGATGACCATGAAACAACGCAGTTTGAGATGGTAGAAAAGCAGATCGAGGTAAAAATCTCTGTCGCTTACTTCCAGATGATACTGGCGCCCGACAAAGGCAAAACCAGACCCAAGTTCCAGCAGAAATTTCTCCAGGTGCCGGATCAGCCCGGTCTCCAGTTCCCGCTCATGAAAAGGTTCCTCAATGGTCAGAAAGTCGAAAACGTATGGGTCTTTGAGCAACTGCCGGGCAAGTTCCGATTGCGGCGCGGGGAGGCGGGTTGAGAAATTACTGACCGCCTGCCCCTGTCGTGGACCTTGCCCCTGATCATCGCCGCCAGAGTGTCACGGCTCCAGCCCTGCTCGATCGTCTGCTGCATGTACCAGAGGCGGGTTGGTAACTCTTTGACCTTCTCGATGAGGATGACGTGATGAAACCATGGAAGTCCGAAGGCAAGTTGGGTGGGGAGGTTGGAGACAGCCGAGTTGTCCAATTGTGCCGCAATGTGCGGCACAATTGGAGAAGACATCTGTTCCGTTTGTAATTTTGCAGCGACCTGCTGCAAAAACGGTGGCTCGCCATATTCCCGGAAAAATCGAATCATGTACCCAATGTTTCGCTCGGAAAATCCCTTTACCTCTGGAAGTTCATTGCGAATATCCCTGGCCAGTCGCGGAATGATCCCTGTGCCCCAGCCTTCCATTTGCTGGCGCAGATGAATCATCCGCCCTACATCCCAATACATGGCGATCATCTCTGCGTTGACGGAGAGAGCGGCACGAGTCTGGGCCTGACGGATTCGATCTTTCATCTCGGTCAGGAGGTTGCCGTAAAAGGCCAGATCAGAACTCATACCCAATCCCTTTCAAGTTCTCGCGGATGATCTTCTCCGGTTCGCTGCCCCTGGCAAACTGCTCCGCCGGCCTGGCGGTGAGAGCGTTCATCTTTTCATCAAAGGCGATGCCATCATCCTCTTCCGCCTCGGTGCCGACATAACGGCCCGGCATGAGTGCATAGTTGTTTTTCCGAACCTCTTCAAGTGTCACTGTCTTGCAGAAGCCGGCCTTGTCTTCATACTGGCCTTTGGACACACTTGACCCCGTGGGTACCAGAGAAGTTGGACACTATGTGCGCAAGATCAAACAAATCCCCCTCAATCCCCCTTTCCGAAAGGGGGACTTAAAATTCCCCCCTTTGAAAAAGGGGGGACAGGGGGGATTTTAAAATGAGCGTATTTTCATGTAACTGCCCTCAAGGCTTCGCTACCCACGGGGTCAAGTGTGTCCCAGTGTCAGCTCTCAAGAGGGGAATATAAAAACGGGTCAATCATTCTTTTTGAAAACTCTGTGTGCTCTGTGCTCTCTGTGGCAAAGCATTCTTTTGGTTGCGGCTTGCCGCGCTGTTTTACGAACGTTTTACTCTCATGCGCACGGCGGAAAAGCCGTCCATTCCGTGGCGGTGGGGACAGGTGCGCAGGAAGTTGCCGGGTTCTACCAGTTCCCGCGCTTTTTCGGGGAGGACGGGTCTTGGATCTTCTTTCTCAAACTCGTCATGCCTGGAGAGAAAAGAGTCGATTACCTCTTCATTTTCTTCCGGTTCCAGACTGCAGGTTGAATAGACTATGATTCCATTGTCTTTGAGGAGCGGGGCCGTCTCTTCCAGAATGGCGACTTGGCGTTCGGCCATACGTTTCAAGTCTTCCGGATTGATTCGCCACTTCACATCGGGATTGCGGCGGATCACCCCAAGTCCGGTGCACGGAGCGTCGACAAGAATGCGGTCAAACTTTTTCGCACCCAGGTCAGACAGGGACTTGGTCACATTTTTCTTCACAATTTCAATGCATTGAATCCCCAGGCGTCCGGCGTTTTCATTCAATCTCTCCAGCCGTTCCCCATGAATATCGAGAGCCATAATACGCCCCAGATTCCGCATCATTTGCGCCAGGTGCGTTGTCTTTCCGCCGAGACCGGCGCAGGCATCCAGCACAAGATCTCCCGGTTGGGGAGAAAGCAGATATGACGCAACCTGAGATGATTCGTCCTGTATCAGGAACCATCCGGTCTTGTATCCGGTAATGCGGGTGACATTCCCGGAAAACCCCTTCAGCAGGAGCCCGACCGGGGAATAGGGGGACGCCTCTATTTCGGGGACCTCCTTGCGAAGGAAGTGCAGCAACTGGTCGGGCTTGATCCGAAGCGTATTGGTGCGAAGGGACAATACCGGAATCCGGTTATTGCTCTCGCAAAGCGCCCTGGTTTCCTCAAGACCGTAGCGATTCACCCATCTTTCCACGAGCCATACCGGATGAGATGTCTCCACCGAGATTGCGGCCACGGGATCGGCCTCCGGATCAGGCCACTTAATCTGATCCCTCTCCCTTTCGACAGCCCTCAATACCCCGTTGACAAAACTTACTATCCAGTCCGGCTGTCCGACTTTGACCAGATTTACTGATTCATTAATAGCTGCGGATGGGGGTATGCGGTCGGTATAGAGGAGCTGGTAGATGCCGAGGCGCACCACATTCAGGACGGTCGCATCCATCTTCGAACGTGGTGTTCTGGAAACCTGATCAATAACCCAGTCAATTGCGGCGCGCTGCCTCAGAACCCCATAGACCAGTTCCATAATCAGAGCCCGGTCCCGTCTTTCCAGTGCGATGTTTTTACGAAATGCCCTTTCCATTATGGCATCAAGGGTCTCTTTCCCTTGATCGAGGTCGTTCAATACGGAGAGAGCCACTTGTCTTGGACTAGCAAACATTAACATTGAGTCCGTCCCGGAGGAAATATGACATGGCCTCTTTGACCTCTTTCAGATCGACCTGGGTGTTGAAACATGGTCCGTGCGGGCGGATATTGAAAATCCCGTATACGGGGACAGGATAGCTGTCCTGGATTCCACTGGTCAAATCGCGTTCACATGCTACCGCAATAATAATTTCGGGCCTCTTCTCCACAACTATACGGCGGGCGATGGTTCCGCCCGTAGCCACGGAAAGCCCTACATGCTCCGCCTCGGCAAGCTCCACCAAGTCTTTGATTCTGCACTTTCCGCACCGTTTACAATTATCGACATTGCCGGTGATCTTAACAGTGCAGTCGTAGTTTTGCAAACAGTGCGGCATGAGCAGGAGGAGCTTTTCGGGTTTTATATGGCCCGCCTGGGCCATTACCAGATTGTTATTCACTTCCACAAAGGCATGCTGGATTCTCCTCTTTGAAATGCCGAAAAGCCTGCCCACGGCAACTATCAGGGGAAAAATGATCTTTATGACGATCCCGCGAAGGCGCTTCGAGAGCAGGAAGTCTTTTTTAGAGATTAAGGTCAGAATAAGGGACAGGATGCCGCCAGTGGCGACCGTGACGAACGTTCCCAACAAAACTGCCAGCACCAAGGGCAGGGTCTTATGAATATTGGAAAGACCGACATAAGGAACCCACCACAAAAGCCCCGCCAGGCAGAAAAACAACGCACAGGTGGTCAGGAGCAGGCCGATAAAAAGGACTTTTTGGGATTTTTCTTCGGACATTATGTAAGAATAGTTACGAGTTGCGAGTTACGCCGGATTTCACAGCCGAGGGCGGCTGTGCCACATGCCCAGGACCGGCTTAATTCAACAGCATTGACACTAGCCCAGGACTTCGCCGGTTTTGATTGCGCGGCCCCGCCTGAATTCTGCCACCGACATCCGGCGGCTGCCTTCCAGCTTGATCTCGCCTAAAAGAATGCAGCCTTTTCCCGTAGCAACCACGAGTCCGGAATTGTCCACAGCCAGAATCTCGCCCGGTTCACCTGCAGCCGGATTGTCGACCGGAAGCGGTTTGAAGAAATGGCAGAGTTTGCCGTGCCAGAATGAGTAGGAACCGGGCCAGGGATCCATGCCTCTGATAAGATTGAAGAGAAGCCCCGCAGATAGTCTCCAGTCTATCAACCCATCCTTTTTCTTTAATAAAGGGGCGTAAGACACTATTGTTTCCGGCTGGGGGCGGGGCTCAATTGTCCCCTCTCTCAGCCCTTCCAGGGCCTTTATGAGGGCATCAGCCCCGATAACCGCCAAACGTTCCCCAAGGGCGCCGGATGTATCCGCGGGCCGGATTTCCGTCTCTTCCGTGAGGAGAACCGGCCCGGTATCCATACCTTCATCCATCTTCATAATGGTGACGCCTGTCCTCTTCTCGCCGTTGATGATTGCCCATTGGACAGGGGCCGCACCCCTGTATTTGGGCAGAAGAGAACCATGTACGTTCACCGCTCCGAACTCCGGTATTTCCAGCAGGGCCTTCGGCAGGATCTTCCCGTAAGCTACCACTATAATAATGTCTGGTTCATGCTTCCTTATTGTATTAAGGAATTCCTCGTTGCGAATCTTTTCCGGCTGGAGTACGGGAAGCCCTGTTTTATGGGCAATAACCTTGACCGGGGAGGGGGTCAGGGTCAGGCCCCTGCCTTTGGGTTGGTCCGGCTGAGTAACAACCGACATAATGTCGACTCCCTGATAACGGATGAGAGACTCGATAGACGGCACGGCAAATGCCGGTGTTCCCATAAAAATCGCCTTCCAGGGCGGCTTCATTTTTTCTTTTCCTTTGGAAGCCTGTCGGACTTAGGGATGATCTACTGCGGAAGTGGGGGAACGGCCCAAATATCCCCGAATTTTCGTTGCATAGCAACACTATGCGCCTCAAATTCGTGAATATTTGGTCTCGTCCCTCCACTTCCTCGTGACGATCCCCTAAGTCCGACGGGCTTCTAGCACTTTCTTCAGGTGACGATTGTAAAGCATCCTTCGCAAACTTCCTAGCCTGTCGATAAAAAGTTTGCCGTCCAAGTGGTCAATCTCGTGCTGGAGGACAATAGCGAACAGCCCTTCACCTTCGACTTCCACCTCTTCTCCGTCGAGGTTCAATCCCGTAACTCGGACGTGGGCGCTGCGTTTCACCTCAGCCGAGAAATCTATGACACTCAGACAGGCCTCTTCTGTCGATGTTTCCCCTTCCGCCGATACTATTTCCGGGTTGATCAGAACGGTAAGGTTTGCGTCATCGCCCCGTTTGACAAGGTCATAAACAATAATTCTTTTCGCTATGCCTATCTGATTGGCTGCCAGACCGATGCCGGGGGCGTCATACATGGTCTCGACCATATCTCCGGCCAGTTCACGAATCTCCGAATCAATCACCTTAATCGGTTCGGCGACTTCCCCGAGAACCGGATGCGGATGAGTGATGATCTTTTGTCTGGCCATTTCAATACTTTTGGGTTACCGGGTTCTGAGTTCACGGTTCACAGTTCCAGGTTAAGAACCGTGAACTTCAAACTTTGAACCCGAGAATTCATTCCTATTCCTGAGTTCCCGAGTTCCAGATTGACAGCTTTTGCCGGTTGGTTCCGGCCGCGCCCCGGCTCAGGAATCCTGAGCACCAACTCTTTAACATTTTAACTCCATTTTCGAGGAAAGCAATAGAGCTATCCTTCAAATAAGGCGAACATCGCGAGACTTATGCGGCTCAGTTCGCCCCAGTATTCCAATGTCTCTTAACACCCTCTTATTCCTCAGACAGCGGATCCGACTGCGCTTATAACACGTTTTCCGGGTCAACGTCCACAATCAATTTTACGCCTGATATCGGAGTGTTAGCCCTCAAATTCCCGAAAAGGGCCCTCGTGAAAGAATGCAGTGCATCCGTTCGCGAAGCCTTTAAGAATGCCTGATAACGAAATTTGCCCTTAATTCTTGGAACCGGGGCGGGCGCCGGTCCGAAGATTTTTATCGTGTCTCGCCAGAGAGTCTCCTGCTCCAGAATGACGAGGCCCCTTCGTACCGCTTCTTTTGAATACTGCTCGACTCTTTCCGTGCTGTTTCCCTCCATGGTGAGATTTACGAGACGGGTGTACGGAGGGTACTCGAGCGCCCGGCGCAATGCAGTCTCGTCATCATAGAACCCTGTGAAATCATGTTCTCTTGCTCTTGCTATGCTGTAATGCTCCGGCCTGTATGTCTGAATGATGACCATGCCGGGGTCTTCACCCCTTCCGGCCCGGCCGGAAACCTGGGTAAGCAACTGGAACGTCCTTTCCGCGGCCCGAAAATCCGGCAGGTTGAGCGAGACGTCGGCCGAGATTACACCAACGAGTGTAATGTGGGGAAAATCGTGGCCCTTGGCCACCATTTGCGTCCCTACCAGGATATCTATCTTTCTTTCCTGGACCGCTTTCAGTATTTGATGGTGGGCCTTTTTTGTCGTTGTCGTATCACGATCCATGCGCGCTATGCGGGCGTGGGGGAAAAGCCTCTTCAGCTCAGCCTCAATACGCTCCGTTCCCCAGCCGAGTTCTCTGACAGCAAGACCCTTGCATGAAGGACACGCCGGCAGCGCCGGAGTGGAGTATGCGCAGTAGTGGCAAAGGAGTACTTTCTCAGCCGCGTGATAGGTCAAAGAAATACTGCAGTTCGGGCACATCAGAACGTTGCCGCAGGAAACGCATTGCATCGCAGGGGAAAACCCTCTTCGGTTGAGGAATATGATCGACTGGTCATTTCGCTCCAGATTGCGGCCCAGGGCCTCTGCGAGCTCTTTCGACAGCGCGTGATTACGCTCAAGGCGTATATCCGGCTCCCGCATATCGACAATATTGATAGGGGGCAGAGGCTTCTCCTGCACCCTTTTCGGCAGGCTCAGGTATCCATAACGCCCGGATTTGGCATTGAACATAGTCTGAATCGAAGGAGTGGCAGACCCCAGGACAACAACCGCCCTCTCCAGGCTGGCCCGCATAACGGCAACGTCACGACCGTTATACCGAAGCCCGTCGCCCTGCTTGTAAGACCCGTCATGCTCTTCATCTACGATGATCAAACCCAAGGAATGAAAAGGGGCAAAGACCGCTGAACGCGCGCCGATCACAACCCGGGCCTTTCCCTCACGTATCCGGCGCCATTCATCGAGCCGTTCACCGGCGGAAAGGCCGCTGTGAAGTATGGCGAGCCTGTCCCCAAACCGCGATAGAAAGGCTGCCTCAAGCGACGCAGTGAGGGCGATTTCCGGGACGAGAACGATAGCGTCCTTGCCCTGGTCCAATGCCGATTCTATAGCGGCCAGATAGACTTCGGTCTTGCCGCTTCCGGTAACGCCGTGCAGGAGATATGCCGAGAACTTGTCTGCGCGAATCGCCTCTTGCAGCGTATTCACCGCAAATTCCTGTTCTGCCGTAAGGGTCTTCGGCCGCAGATAATGCATCGGTTCCGTGCTGAACGGGTTTCTGTATGCAGGGAGCGTCTTAATGGAGACGATTCCGCGCTTTTCAAGCCTCTTTAAGGCACTCTCCTTGCAAGCAGTGCCCGACCTCAGGACCCTGAGCGGAACCGAGCCGTTTGACTGAAGAAACTCAGTGACCACTCTTTCTTCCTGCGTATTGGAAGTATCTGTTTCTCCTGTCAAGCTTATCCATTTCTCCTCCTTAAAACCCTTCGGCCTTCCGATGACCTGCTTCCATTCTAAAAATCCGTCTTTTACGAGTACGGGAACGATCTTATGGTCAGCTCCGGGAAACTGCCTGGTC
Organism: Pseudomonadota bacterium; assembly: GCA_043806955.1. Lineage (GTDB taxonomy): Bacteria > Desulfobacterota > QYQD01 > QYQD01 > JAZDGK01 > JAZDGK01. The sequence goes on from JAZDGK010000125.1 coordinate 9,028, forward strand.
AAGGCAGTGATGCCGACCGGTTTTCCCCTCTTGAAAAGCTCCAAAACGCCGGTCGGTTCCGGCGGAGCCCCTTCTTCAACGCGCTTTTTCCCCGCATCAGTAATGATCAACTGCCGGCGGCTCTTTACGCTGAGCCCCCGGGGAAGCGCAATCTCGACGACCTTGCCGACCGGAAAAAAGTAATACCGGGAAACCCACTTAAGGAGGTCCAGGAGTACCGGGGACAACAGCGGACCGTCATCCAGGATTTCCAATATTTCCTTCAACTCCGTTTTTTCAGACGAGGGGACTAAGTCAAGGATATACCCCGTAACTACACGCGAACCCACGGGCACAAGCACGCGGAGACCAGGTTGGATACATTTCCGGAGTGGTTCGGGGACGATATAATGGAGGGTCTTGAAAACGGGTATAGCCGGAGCTACTTCTACAATCATGCTGCAACCAGGGGCGGAATTGGAAACGTTAAAAATGTTACGCGGAATTCCTATTAATCGGAAATTGGGAAACTGAATAATTGCAACCTGTGCGGTTAGACTGTTTTATTTACGACCCGCACAAAAATTGCGGTGTTTCAAGCAGAACCAAGCTTTGTCGGGTTTCGCGTTACTCAACCCAACCTACGAATTCTCCGCTGAAGCAACACGTAGGTTGGGTTGAACGGAGTGAAACCCAACAAATTGGCTGAAGACATTTCTGAGTTTCCAACTTTCTGATTAATATGAGCCCGTTATACTCAGACCACCCGCCAAAGTCAAATATAGTGCTAAAGGAAAAAGAACTTAAAACCGAATACTGTATATGATTATCAGGAGTCCGTCGGATTCCTAATGGGAGGCAAAGGACCCATGTCAGAGGAAACTAAGATTTATTATGCTTTATCTCTGCTCTTTTCGAAAGAGGAATTAGCTGCTTCGGGTTTTGCAAAGTCCTTTGGGCCGGAGAGACTCAAAAAGGCTTTTCGTGCCAAAGTGATGCAGTGCCATCCCGACCTTCTTCACAACCTGCCGGAAGGTTTTCGGATGAGCAGGCATACCCGGTTTATCCGCATAAAACAGGCCTATGAGTTTCTAAGTTCCTGCATGGACGGGGCACGTGAACGCGGTGAATCCCTGAACTGGCTCACGATCGAAGAAAAAATCAAGGCCCGTTCAACGCCGGACAAGGGGAGAAAGAAGACAATCATAGCAGTCGGCGGGGCAAAAGGGGGCATCGGCAAGACCGTGCTCTCCGCAAACATCGCCGCCGGACTGGCATCGCTCGGGAAGAAAGTAATTGCGGTCGATCTCGATCTGGGCGGCGCAAACCTTCATCTGCACCTGGGCGTCAGAATTCCTCCTTCTACACTTCAGCACTATTTCAACAATGGAAAGGGGTTGCATGAGATTTGCCTGGACACCCCGGTGAATAACTTAAAAATGATTGCCGGAGACAGCTCCAGTCTGGGAATGTTCAGCATCACCGAAAACCAGAAAAAACGGCTGATAAAAGACCTGGAAGAAGTGGATGCCGATTATCTCGTTCTGGACCTGGGCGGCGACACATCTTATAACATGATCGATTTTTTCCTTTCGGCGGATGAGCGCATAATGGTTACCTCGCCTGAGCCGGCTTCCGTTCTCGACGTCTATAATTTCACGAAATTGAGCGTGCTCCGGTATCTAAACCAGCACATTTTTGACAGTCTCAGCAGAGAAGAAATCGGCATGTTCAACGGAGGGCTTGACAGGCTCAAAGAACTGGTTTTGGAGGCCACTTCGTCATCGAGCAATGGCCGGGTGCAACGCGTTGATGAGTTGCTGGCGCGCATCACTGTGGAAAACGAAAGATGGGGCCGTTTCCTGCAGGATAGAATCGCAAAGCTCTCTCCATACCTGATAGTGAACATGATGGACAATGAGATCAAGCCCAATCTTTCCGCCAGAATAGCCGAGATTGCGAAACGGAACCTCTCCATTCGGCTCGTTCCTTTACCGGAGATTCCTTTCGATTCGGACGTAAGGAAGACAGTGCACTATCTCGTGCCTGTATTGCTGGAAAAGCCGCAAAGCAGCGCCGGCCAGGCCTTCTTTAAGGCAATCCGGGGGTTTCTCAGCAAAAACATGAGCGATATTCAATTAGTAAAGCTTCTTGCAGCGTCCGAGGACGACCGGATAGCACCGGCATTTCTGGAATCCCTCAAGAAAAAATCGAAGACCGGCGACTCTGATAACGGTCAGGGAAAACTCCGGAAGCTGTTTGGAGGACGGTGGTAAGCTCATTTCGGATTTGGGATTTCGGATTTGGGATTTGGAAAAGAAAAAGAGAAAGACGCGGTGAACGGGTGACGCGGAGATTCAATTATGAAATGGGCCGTGCAGATTCAGTCAATAATGATCACATTCACCTTTTCAATCCGCATTCCGCATTCCGCAATCCGCAATTGAAAGCTCTATCCGCAGTTACTTCTTCCGGCGGTCGATCAGGTAGTTGCTTCCCTCCATCGATTTGACTTTCTTTTTGATCTGTGAAGCGGCCTCCGCCACCGCTCCATAGTGGCGAAAGCGCCTTTTTTCATTGCAGACCACGGATATTGAAAGGCTCAACAGTGGGAAACGCTGCTCCTTGCCCTGGCGGTCCTTTGCCGTAAAAAATCCCTTCTCCAGATCTTCGCGGTCGATAAAGTTCCTGCTCAACAGCGTGAAGCTCTTGATTATTCTCTCGCAGACATCTTTCACGTGAGCCAATGGGACGGTGAAAGTAAAATCATCACCTCCGACATGCCCGGCAAAAGCGCGGGCGATTTCGACTTCGCGAAGCGTGTTTGTAAGCAGCATGGCAACCATGCGAATCACTTCATCCCCGCGGGAAAACCCGTACCGGTCGTTGTACGGCTTGAAATTATCTATGTCCACATACCCGATCGCCATCTCCCGGCCGCCATCGAGGACGGCTTGAATATTCCTTAGTATGGAAGTATTTCCGGGAAGCCGTGTGAGCGGGTTATTATCAAAGACCCTGTGCATGCGCGCGAGACTCAGTCCCACACGTGATGCAAGCTCATCGGGATCGAGCGGTTTGAGAATGAAGTCGTCAACCGGATATTCACTCCAGTCGATCCCCGCGGATAGAGCCTTTTCCGGCAAGGCAACAACAAACGGTATGTGCGTACAATAGATCCCGCCCTTCAGGGTCTGCAGCGTCTCTTTCTCGACTTTATTCGACAGATCGGTTATGACCAGTACCAGATCGGGGGGATCATTTAAGATGGTATCGATCGCAGCGGCCAGCTTCGGGGTTAAGATGAGTTGATACCCTTTGGCCTCGAATAGATAGGTATACGGCTCTCCGAAATCGCTGCTGTCGCCTATGACTAGGATTCTAAGGCGGGTCGGCATTTTTCACCCAGATTCTGGATTTCGAAACTGAATCCTTTCAGTTCCATGAGTACATCCTCCGCTTCCAAGAGCATGCCGGGGAGCTCACCTTCCGAAAGCCTCAGAACATCCCAGGCCTTACCGTCCAAACGTGGAACCCATTTATCTCCCCCGGAACCAAAACCCCTGGCCCGCACCAGGATATCCGCTACATGTACGACAGCGGAAATTACAAAATGGGCTTTGCTCTTGCTCGGCTCATGGTGATAAGAAATAGGTTCCGTCAGCCTGTCAGGAAGATGCCATCGATGACCGAGTCTCTTGCCGATCTCAGCATGATCTGTCTGCAGAATCTCACGTTCGGCTTCATAAAGCGATATGGGCTTCTGAAGCAGCAGCTCATCGATCAGAGAGATGTAGTTGCCGAGGTTTTCCCTGATGACTACCTTGCCGATGTCGTGCAGGAGGCCTGCCGTAGAGACCTCCTCCGGATCATTGAGGCCTATCCTCCGTGCGATTACATTCGAGAGCGCGGCACAACCAAGGGAGTGCTCCCACAGGCCGACGAGGCTCTTTTCCATGGCCTCGAAAATCGACGCACTCAGGACGAGGCTCCGTATGACGTTAAATCCCAGCAGTATCACCGCATTGCTTACGGTGGAGATCCGGCCGGGAAATCCATAGAAAGCTGAGTTCACCAGTTTCAGTATCTTTGCCGCAAGGATCTGGTCTTTGGCAATAACCTGACCGATCCTGTCCGCCGATACTTTGGGATCGGCCACCATCTGGGTCAGCTTGGAAACAATGCCGGGCAGCGTGGGCAGCGCCTTTTGTTCCCGCAGTTTTGCCCTGATTGAGGCGAGATGTTCCTCGTCGAGTTTTATTGCCATGAGGCTGCTATGAGCTCCTTGAGTATCCTTTTGATATTCATCAAAACAGGATCGTTTGACCGCAAACTGAATCGGTCCTCGAGTTCAGCCAGTTCCTGATCCAGGGTCTTTTCATTCTGCTGTTCTACCGGACGGCCCTCAACAGTTACTGCGCTCAGATTCATTCTTCGCAGTCGGTCAATTATGTTCTCAGTCAACTGTGTGCCCTTGCCGCAAAGGACCATACCGTCCTCCCGGACCACGTCTCGCGCCAGCACCATTTTCGTCGTACACAATGCCAACGGAATAGTCTGCATAAATACACCTCACGTGGGAGTCTGTGTCGGACGTAGGGCTTGGGGGATCGTCACCCCCCCACTTCCGCACTAGATCATCCTAACTACAACTCCACACAAATGTGTACCCAAAAACAATGCCCGGACAGGCGGGGTTTTCTAACGCCGCCTATGCACGCCTCGGTCGCTGGGCGGCCCTGGAAAGGACCGCCTATCCGACGGGAAAATTTCAGCATAATGGATACCTTCTTATGTGGAGCTGTACTAATTCTACTCCGACATTTCACACGATGTCTTTATAGTAAAAGAAAGAATCCTATTTGAGTACAAAAAATCCAATTTTCCTGTCATCCCTGAATGCTTTTATCCCCGATACAGGCACTCGGGGAGGGATATGGTTTCAAAATAAACCAGATTCCCGATTAAGACCTCGGGAATGACAAAATTGTCGGAGTAGTACTAAGGGATCCGGAAAATGCTAACATACCGTGCATAGGTCTATTCCCAATATCGAATGTTCAAGGGATTCTCTCCTAATTGGAAATTGGTTATTGAGCATTGAACATTGGACATTGGACATTGATCCTAAGATGGCATGATATAGACTTCCAGATAAAGCTTTTGGGTGCGTTATCGGTCGGGGATGTACGAACAGGTACTATCCCCTCCCTGCTGCCTTCCCAAAAACATTATCTGAAAGTCTATAGAGACTTCAAGGTCCCTAAATCCGACGGGCCCCTAGTCACCTCATCGGCAAATCGAATATGGCCTTTACCCCCCGCCTGCGGCGGAATCCACCTCCCACGCATCCGGCTTTGACAGCACGTATTTCACCATAGTTGCGGCAATCTTCTCCATGTCCTTTGCAGGCTCCAGGAATTCCACACCGATTTGCAGCAATTCATTGTCTTCCGTCGGATTGGCCCAACGTACCTGAACGTACGGATAAACCGGCTCAATCAGTATGGGGAAATCAATCTCAATGAGAAGAGTCTTTCCAAGCACGAAAGGACCGGCATCCTTCTTTTTCGCGAGAAAGCTGAGGCCGGTTTCGCTCAAGTCAAGAATGGGCAGTTGATCTTTACGCCTCAATGCAAATTCAAACGGCGGGGCTTCCGTATACATCACGCGGCAGGCCGGCTTTTCTGCGGGCGAAACGAGTCCTTCCGGGGCCCGTATGGTCAAAGCGCTCTCGGAGATTACTGCCCGTTCAGTTTTCCGGGCCTCAATCTCCGAGATTTTGGGGATGATCAATTTGGTCTTGCAGCCTGGACAGACCCCTATCTTACGCTCCTCCCCACACTTGGTGAGCAAGACCTTTCCGCAGCTTTTGCAACGGATTTTGATTGCTTTGGTCACGATGCTCTCTTTGTACTGTCAGAATTCCTGCCGCAAAGGGCAAAGCGCGGCATGCCGCAACCAAAAGAATGTTTTGCCACAGAGCGCACAGAGCACACAGAGTTTCAAGGGTGGGCTCTGCCCACCGAAACGGCAATCGCGGACTGGCAGTCATCCCGGTCGCCTTTGTGGTGGGCAAAGCCCACCCTACGGATAGCGACTTATAGATGTTCGGGTTGCGCGTTACGAGTTAACATCCTAAAAAGCCTTCCCTTTTTCTGGTTCCACGTTTTGAGTTTTTTTAACCCGAAACCCGGAACTCGGAACACGAAACAGAGTTTTGCAGGAGCCTCACACTATTTACTTTCGTCAGATTTGTGGATCTGCATGAACACTATGCGCGATCCAGGGGGTGGTATCCGTTCACAAAGGGGCGAGGAACGTCTTTTCGGTGAACGGTGAACGGTCAACGGTGAACAGTTATGAGGGTGTCTGTCGGACTTATGACGATATGATGCGGCAAGTGGGGAGAATATGACGATCCCCCGAGTCCGACAGTCTCCTGAGCCTCTTGCAAAACGTCCTCTTTTGCCCCATGTCTACGTCAGGCTCAGATTTTGATCCTCAAAATACGTAATGTATTCCTACGGTTCAAATTTTCTCCCTCCTTGACCTTGGACAAAATTGAACGTTTTGCAGGAGGCTCTCCTGGATGAATAATAATTGACACCTGTTGGCTTTATGATATGATTGGGCGCGCTGTACCTGGTTATGGAGATGATTCTTATATAGACTTCCAGATAAAGCTTTTGGGTGCGTTAGGGTCTGTCACGGAATAAGTTGCGCAATTGTGAGCGCTGAGGCGCCCGTCCGGCAAGACGCGAGGAGGGCGCATACCGTGAGTATGCAACCGACGAGCAACGCAGCCGGACGGGATGGATCGGCGCTCAGAATGCTCAAGTTATTCCGTGACAGACCCTTATTGGCCGGGGATGTACGAACAGGTACTATCCCCTCCCTGTTGCCTTCCCAAAAAACATTATCTGAAAGTTTATGGCGCCGTGAGGTCCTGCCATGATGATGACGAAAAATGAATACGTTCTGGTGATCGATGATTCTCAAGCCGTATTGAAGGGTGTTTCGGAAATCCTGACTTCTAACGGATATGGCGTTGATTCGGCGGCAGACGGAGCGGCGGGGATTGATAAGATAAGTGAAAAGTTCTATGACATAATTTTGACAGACCTTGCCATGCCGAAATTCGACGGCATGCAGGTTTTGAAGCACATCACAGACAATTCGCCGGAATCAATCTGTATCATTGTTACCGGCTACGGGACGATCAAAAACGCGGTGGAAGCCATAAAACTGGGCGCGTTTGATTACCTGACCAAGCCTTTGAAATCAGAGGAAATCCTGATTTGCATCGACCGGGCGCTAAACTACCGAAATCTCAAAAGAGAGAACACCACGCTCAAAAAGCAGCTCAATACAAGGTACTCCTATGAAAATATTATCGGCGACAGCGAAAAAATCCAGGAAGTGTTCCGGCTTATCGAAAAAGTCGCCCAAACAGACAGCACGGTTTTGATAATGGGCGAAAGCGGGACGGGAAAAGAGCTCATTGCGCATGCCGTCCATTATCAAAGCGACCGCAGGGACAAGCCGTTTATTCCTGTTAATTGCGGCGCCATACCAGAGGACTTACTGGAAAGCGAGCTGTTTGGTCATGAGAAGGGTGCTTTTACGCATGCAATACGGACTCGAATCGGGCGTTTTGAGCTGGCAAACAGCGGCACAATTTTCCTGGACGAGATCGGTGATATGAGCCCAAACCTCCAGGTTAAGATTCTGCGAGTATTGCAGGATCATCAATTCGAGAGAATCGGCGGGACCCGGACGATTAAGACGGATATCCGGGTGATCGCAGCCACAAACAAGAACCTCGAAGAAGCGGTTGAACTGGGGCGATTCCGGGAAGATCTCTATTATCGCCTGCATGTCATCCCTATTTTTGTCCCCCCGTTAAGAGAAAGGACAAGCGATATCCCGCTCCTTGTTCATCATTTTCTGCAAAATTTCAATAAGTCCAAAAAGAAGAGTATAAAATCGATATCCAAAGAAGTCCTGCAATGCTTTATGTATTACAACTGGCCGGGAAACGTCAGAGAACTGGAGAATATGATAGAGAGATTGATCATACTGGCCAATGAAGACAAAATTACTCTGCGTGATCTTCCCGAAAGACTTCGATCCCAGCGCAGTGAAGAGAGCGCCGGTCAAACAAACATTCCTGACGAAGGGATTTCCTTCAATCTTGCCGTCGATGAATTTGAGAGGAACCTGATTCTTCAGGCCCTGGACAGGACCAACTGGGTCAAGAACAAGGCAGCTCAATTACTGAACCTCAATAGAACGACTCTCATCGAAAAGATGAAAAAACAGAAACTGATGAACCCCACAGGCATGGTGCAGCACAAAATGGTCAATTAATTGACGTCGCCCGTCTTTTTGGCGAATCCCTTCCCTATGGATTTATCGCTCCACTAAGCTCAAACAAACGCTTTTCGTGACCCTTACGCAAAGGCATCTCCCTTCTGGCATATTCCTTGCTCGTCTGTTATTTCAGACTACCCGAAAATTAGTGAAGTGATCGAAGTGAAGAGACTCATCGCCATAAAATGGGCGTTTGCCGTCGTGCTCCTGATCGGCGTCTTTACCGCATACAGGCCGGACGAACGCGCCATTGCCGAGGCTCCAAATTCGGGAGAGGCCCCTGCGGCTATGGTGAGCCTGTGGAACGACGCTCAGGCCGGCTTTCGAAAGGGCGACTATGATACGGCGATCTCCCGTTGTGAAGAGATTATGAAGGCAGGTGAAGGCGGATCTCCTGCGGAAAAGGCATATTTTCTTCTCGCGGACTGTTATTTCCATAAATACAAACCGACCCTTGCCGGGGATTTTCTCTCGGTGATCGAGGCTTACCAGACGGCGATACAACAGTATCCGGGATCGGCAGAGGTCCCCCGTGCTTATCTGCAGCTCGGACTGGTCTACCAGCAAATGGATTACACCTACGAGGCATCAGCTTACTTCCATCTGGTCATAAAAAACTACAGGAACAGCCCTTACATCCCATACGCCCACTATTATCTCGGCCGGCTTCATCTCTCGAAGCAGGATACAGAAAAGGCCCGGAACGAATTTGAAACCGTAATATCCGGGTTTCCCGAAAGCGGTGTTATCGAAGATACTTATCTCGGACTTGTTGAGATATCAATTCATGAGAAAGAGTTCGAAGGGGCGGCCGAGAATCTGGACAGACTGGAAGGCATGCGCCCCGGCGCATATCGCAAATGGCCGATTCTACTCTTTCAAAAAGGACAGATCAGGCTTGCCGCTAATGAATTCCAGGAGGCGCGGTCAAATTTCCTGCGTTTTCTGAATATAAGCCCGGGCTCTGAAAAGGATGACCTCGCCATATACAGTATCGGTGAGACTTACGAAAGGGAAGGCCGCCCAAAAGAAGCCCTGCGGCTTTATAACTTCTTGAATAAAGAATACTCTCAAACCGAAGGGGCCATTCTGGCCCGATACCGATTGATCGAGCGTATAGAGAAGCCGGACAGCCCCGTCCGAAAAGAGGCCTTTAATGCGGTTCCGTATCTCGACGTGCTGGAAGAGTGCCCCCACCACCCGGTAGCCGAGGAGGCGATGGCCAGACTGGTGCAAAGGTATTATGAGGCTGAAAAACCGATAGAAAGCCTGAACTGGGTGGGACAGTTTGTAAAGAGATACCCAGGTTCGGGTTACACACAGGAAGTTCTCGACTCGGGCGGGAAAGCGCTTGTTTTCCACGCCAAAGGTCTCTATGCGAAAAGGGAATACAAGTCCATTATAACCGTCTATCAAGATAATAGAGATTTCCTGGAAAAATTGAGCAATGGAATTTTCTATTACTATCTCGCCGGCGCCTTCAAGGGATTGTCTCTTTATGATCATGCCGCCTATTTTTACTATCGGGGGCATCAAATCGGCATTACCGGAGATGAACGGTTTCGGTTACTCGTCGACTGGGCGGATACGGCCCGAAAAAGAAGTGACTATTTGTCCGCAATCAGGCTTTTGCAGGAGCTGATCTCCGTATGTGCCGATGAGCGTATCTTGAAGGAAGCGCAGGAAAAACTGGGGGAGACCTATACTGAAGCGCACCAGTGGAAGACCGGCGCAGACTTCTTTTCCCGGCTGTGCAAGAAGCAGGATTACTCAAACCCGGGGTCTCTGTATTATTGGGCCCAATGCGCTCTGGGAGCGGGGTCGTACACAGAAACCCGCAGGATCCTGAATATGCTGACGCCTCAAATCGGGGATGCAAATGAGTTGAGCGCTCAGATAGCAGATCTCTGGGGCAAGCTGGGCGATGCCGAAAAAGGAAGAAATCCTGATCAGGCAGCCCAAGACTATGTCTCGGGCCTTACTCTCGGTCCCGATCCCGCAAGGAAAGTCAAACTGCACTATAAACTCGGCAACTGTTATGAGGCTCTGGGGAAAGACTCCAGTGCCGAGACGGAATACAACACAATAAAGCAGATCGGCGATGAATTCTGGAAGAGAGTAGCAGACGGGAAGCTTAAAGCCATAAAGATCGCAACCCTGGTATCCCGGGTGAGCGTTCTCAACAATTAAGGGAGCCGGAAGATGCTAATATACCGTGCATAGGTCAATTCCCAATATCGAATGTCCAATACTCAATGTTCAATGTCCAAGGAATTTACTCCTGATTGGAAATTGGTTATTGAGCATTGAACATTGGACATTGATCCTAACACGGTATGACAGAAACTCCTGGGTCCCTAAGTAACCGTTCACAGTTCCGGATTCAACCGTGAACCGTGAACCCTGAACCTGGAACCGGCATCCAGCAGCAGTCCGCATGGACTCGACTTTTTCAAGTCTTTACGGATAACGGTGAACGGGTACAAGGAAGGATGTCCGCATAAATGAATGGAAAATCCGTGCCGTTAGCAGTAATCAGCCGCGCATTCACGGAATTCAACCACGCCGCGATGGACCTGCAGCGTTCTTTTGCTCAGCTTGAGTGCCGGGCAAAAGAGTTGGACCTCGAACTTGAACAGAGAAACACAGAATTAGCAGAGAGCCTGAGCGAGAGTAAACGGGTGAAAGGCTTCCTCAAAGATATGCTGGAAAGCCTCCGCTCCGGCATACTGGTCCTGAGGAACGACAGGGAGATCTCTACCTGGAATGCCGCAGCCTGCGATATTACGGGCATCAGTTTCAGCAGACACAAGGGCCGAAACTTCTATTTGCTCTTGCGGAAAAAATTTCCCTTTAACGAGCGAGGGATAAAGAAACTCCAGGCCCTGGGATACGAAGAAGAGTACGTCTTCGATCTGGATACGGCAAGCGGGTCTGAATATATCCTGTTTACAAAGGTTCCGCTCAGAAAGGAACCGAAGAAGGCAGATCCGGGCTGCATGCTGGTGTTTCAGAACATAACCGAATGGAAGCGATTAGAAAAGCAGGCTGAACGCAACAAACGCCTTATTGCTTTAGGAGAATTCGCCACAAAAATGGTGAGCGAAGTGCGGAACCCCCTCGGCAGTATCGAGATATTCGCCTCCATGCTGAAAAGGGATCTGGCAGGCGATGCAAAGGGCAAAACCGCGGGTCATATTATCAATGCCGTTAGAAGCCTTGATAATCTCCTGGCGAATTATTTGATATTTACAGAGTCTCCTAAACCCAGAATTCAGCAGTTGCCCGCACAGGGATGGCTGGATGACTCGCTGGAGTTCGTTGCGGCCCTGCCTAGGACAAAGCCGGTCCAGATAACGAGAGAATACCGTGCCCATCAGGCATGGATAATGGGGGATCCTGAGCTGCTGAAGCAGGTTGCGCTCAACCTGGTTCTGAATGCAATCCAGGCCATGCCCGACGGTGGACGGCTTACTGTCTGCACCAAGAACAGAAAGCGCATTCTAAGCGAAGAGGATGTCAATAAGAAGGTTATAGCAATAAGCTTCAAAGATACGGGAACGGGCATCATGGAGGAGGACCTGGAAAAGATATTTAACCCGTTCTTTACCACCAGAGCAGGGTCTGCAGGACTGGGACTGGCCACGGTCAATAACATCATTCGGGCACACGGAGGGGCAATCGAGGTGAGCAGCTCCGCAGGTAAAGGAACGGCTTTTACCATCTACCTGCCCGTGGTCTCGCCGTCTGAATGCGGCCGGTTGCCGAAATCCGAAGAAATGGAAGCAGGTATTCGATAATGGGCTCCATCCTGATCGTAGATGACGATTCCAATATGCGTCTCGCTCTTTCTGAGGCCTTGAAACGGAACAGGCATACCGTTATCGCCGCGGAGGACGGGCGCTCGGCATTGAGAGTGATGGAAAGGACAGCCCTGGATTTGATTATTACCGATCTCAAGATGCCCAATCTTGATGGTATGAGCGTACTGCTTGAGGCCAAGAAGAGATTTCCCGACCTGCCGGTCGTTATGGTGACGGGCTATGGAACCATAGGAAACGCCGTGGAAGCTATGAAAAAAGGGGCTTTTGACTACGTGCTGAAGCCATGCTCCGTCGATATCCTGGAGCACGTCGTGGCGCGGGCTCTGCATGGCAGGAACGGCAAGTCTTCCGAAGGAATTCTGAACGATGAGGAACCCGACACCAAAACGGCGCCGGTCTTTGTGACGCAGAATGAAAAGATGAAAAGTATCCTGGCCGTTGCCCGGAACGTAGCTGCCAGCCGGGCTACGGTTTTTGTTCAGGGAGAAAGCGGCACGGGCAAAGAGGTTCTCGCCCGTCTGATTCATTATGAAAGTGACAGGAGGAACGGGCCGTTTGTCGGCATCAACTGTGCGGCATTGCCGGAAGGGCTTCTTGAGAGCGAGCTGTTCGGGCATGAAAAAGGGGCCTTCACCGGGGCCATAGCACGAAAGATCGGGAAATTCGAGTTGGCGGAAAAGGGGACAATCCTTCTCGATGAGGTAAGCGAAATGCCCGTGCAGCTCCAGGCAAAGCTGTTGCGGGTTTTGCAGGAGAACGAAATAGACCGGATCGGGGGCAAGTCGCCGATACATATAGACGTGAGAGTCATTGCCACTACGAACCGGGATATAGAAGCCGTGCTACAGAACGGATCTTTCAGAGAAGATCTGTTCTATCGGTTGAATGTAATCCCACTGAGAATACCGGCTCTGAGAGAAAGAAGAGAAGACATTCCGCTTCTCTGTGATTATTTCATCAAAAGGTACAGCAGGCTCTATAAAAGACCACTTCCCATCCTTTCTTCCGATGCCTCTGAATACCTTATGTCTCATCAGTGGAAAGGCAATGTCAGAGAACTGGAGAACATCATTGAACGGGCTATACTGCTCTGTACAGGCGGGGAGATTACCCGTGGCGACATACTGCCTGCGGGTTCAAGTGCGGTGGCGCCCGTTGAAGGCCCAAAGTTCTCGGCCGGTACGATTCGGGATGCGGAAAAAGATCTTATCTTGAAGGCGCTGCAGGAGACTAAAGGAAATCGCACGCATGCGGCAAAGGCGCTGGGCATCAGCGTGCGGACACTCCGGAACAAACTCCAGGAATACCGCATGCATGGATGGGTGGAAAAGTGAAGAATACAAGAGCCTCTTGCAAAACTCTGTTTCGTGTTCCGAGTTTCGGGTTTCGGGTTAAGAAAACTCAAGACGGGGAACCAGAAAACCGGAAGCGGTTTCATGATGTTAACTCGTAACCCGTAACCTGAGCAGCAATCACGAGTGAGAGCACGAAGCAAAGACGGGACTTTTGCAAGACGCTCACAAGTCTCTTGGTATGTAGCTTGCATATTCATACAGTATGAGATTCAGGCAACCGAGTAAGGAGAGGAAAAAATGACAGGCAGACTTTTCAGCAACACCATAGGTGTTCTCAAACGCTCTCTCGACGTCCGTCTCCTCAAGCACAACCTGATAACCGGCAACCTGGCCAATTCCGAAGTGCCGGGTTACCAGTTTAAGGACGTTTCCTTTAAAGACGCCATGCGAACGGCGATGAAGGGGCCTGAAGTGAGAATGTCCAGGACCGACAAGCGCCATCTTTCTTCCGAAGAGTCGAGTCTGCCCGGGATGGTCACTCATTGCAGCCAGGATCTCGACCAGGAAATGGTGAAACTGGCGGAGAACAACCTTATGTATCAGGCTTCCGTCCAGCTCCTGGCAAAAAAATTCGAAGGAATCAAAACGGCTATTGAAGGAGGTAGATAATAGTTATGGATCTTTTGACTGCCTTGAAAATCAGCGCTTCCGGACTTGCTGCACAGAGGACCCGGATGAACGTGGTCTCCAGCAATCTGGCAAATATTGAAACGACCAGAACCCTGGAAGGGGGGCCTTACCGGGCAAAATCGGTCGTTCTCATGTCCACACCGGTTCAAAAAGACTTTAAGGAAGCGTTATCCGATAAACTGAACGAACATGCGCAGGGCGTAGAGGTGGTGGACGTGATCGAGGATAAGGAGAACCCGAAAGAGGTATTCAATCCTACTCATCCGGACGCCGACGAACGCGGCATTGTCCTTATGCCGAATGTCAATTTGATGGAAGAAATGGTCGACATGCTCTCTGCAGTGCGTGCTTACGAGGCGAATGTAACCGCTATCAATGCAACCAAGAGCATGGCTATGAAGACACTGGAAATCGGGAGATAAGAGTAGGGTAACCGTTCACCGTTCACCGTGGACCGTTCACCGAAAAGACGTTCTTCGCACGGGGCGGTGGCCGAATAACCGGCTCGATACCCGATATCGGGTGGTTCTAAGTTCATAGTATAGGAATTTGCATTTTATTTATGCGGTTTGGCAGGCGGTGCGGGTACAGTGGAAGCGCCATCCTGGCGCTTATTTGAACTATGACGCGGGCGGCGGGATGCGGGTGATGGGTTCTTTACCCTGCCTTGCAAGCGGCTGGAAGCCGCTTCCACTATAACGACGGGCCTGGCGCTGCACTCCAAAGCCCGCCCGGAGGGCGATAATTCAACAGTTCCAGGTTTAAGACCGTGAACCTGGAACGAGCATCCAGTATCCAATGATCGTTCACCGAAGGAATGCTTTTAGGGTCTTTACGCACAACGGTGAACAGATAACGGTGAACGTTCTAGTAGCCTGTCGGACTTAGAGGATCGGAGGTGGAGAACATGAGTGTCAAAATTACCAGTGCAACCAATGCCGTTTTCAAACCGGAGATGAAGCCGGGCATCTCCAAGGGCGCCGCCGGCAGCTTTGGGGAGCATCTGAAGAATTACATGGCCGATGTCAATGAGCTCCAGCAGGCTGCTGATCAGAAGATTGAAGAACTGGCAAGCGGTCAGAACGCAAATATTCATGAGACTCTCATTGCCGTGGAAAAAGCGAATATCTCGTTCCGTATGATGATGCAGTTGAGGAACAAAATTGTCTCGGCGTACGAAGAAATCATGCGTATGCAGGTCTAAAAAATTGCGGATTTCGGAATGCGGATTTCGGATTGAGAAAGCAAAGACGAAGATAAAGGGAAATCGGCGATACAAACCCCGCCGAGAATTCCCAACCGGTAACCCGCAACCCGAGTATCCGTTCACCGTTCACCGTTGTCCGTAAGAACCTGAAAAGCGCGAGAAACGTCTTTTCGGTGAACGGTGAACGGTTACTAACCCGAAAGGTGAACTATGTCGCCTGCTGATCAAATTCAACAGATCGGATCTTTCGTCGGCAATCTCAGCATAAAGCACAAAATCATGTCCGTTGCCGCCGTTGCCTTTGTGATCGCGGGATTCGTCCTGCTCATGTCATGGACAAACCGGCCCCAGCACGAAGTTCTTTTCAGCAACCTGAGCCAGGATGACGCAGCAACCATTGTGGCCAAGTTGAAGGAAAAAAAGATTGCATACCAGATTGAGGCAAACGGAACAACCATAATGGTCCCGCAGGAGCAAGTCTATGAAACACGGCTGGTACTTGCGGGAGAGGGATTGCCGGGAGGAGAAGGCTGGCGGATTTTTGACAAGCGCAGCTTTATCGGGACGCAGTTCGACGATTTCATCAAATGGCTGCGGGCCACCCAGGGTGAACTTTCCCGTACGATAAGCTGGTTCCGGGAAGTCGAGGGGGCACGGGTGCACATCGCTGCCGACAAGGATTCTCTGTTTGGAGAACAACTCTTTGCCGCCAACCAGAAAAAACCTACAGCCTCGGTCATTGTAAAGCTGAAGGGCGGGATGACTCTCAACAACAACCAGTTGCAGAGCATCGTCCACCTGGTGGCAAATGCAGTGCCCCGGCTTGATCCCGAAGACGTGACCATTGCCGATGTCACGGGACGAGTCTTCTACAAGAAAAGCAGCTCCGACATGACCGGCCTTTCCAATGCCCAGTTCGAGTACCAGCAGGGCGTGGAAGAGGGTTTGAGGAAGAAGGTGGAAGGCATGCTGAAGGACGCATTAGGGCCGGACAAGGCCATTGCGCGAGTGGCTGCCGACATAGATTTCCAGCAGGTAAATATTGTGGAGGAGAAATTCGACCCGGACAGCGCCGTTTTGCGAAGTGAGCAAACAACGGAGGAGAAATCGGAAGGTGGAAGCAGTGTTCCGGCCGGGGTCCCGGGAGTAAAAGGTAATCTTGCCAACAGGCTCGAGGGGAGTGCCGCCTTTGGAAATCAGTCTACGTTCCAGAAAGAAAGCCGCACCGGTAATTATGAAATAAACAAGATCAGCAGGCAGGTGGTGGGGCCGGCCGGTACCGTCAAGAAGCTTTCTGTTGCCGTGATGATCGATTATAAAGAGACCGCGGGCAAAGACGGCAAGAAACCGGAATACGCGCCGCGAAACGCAAATGAGATGAGGCAGTTTGAAAACATCGTCAAGAGAACCATTGGTTTCGACGAGACAAGGGGGGACCAGGTCGAGGTACAGAATGTACAGTTTGCCAACCTGCCGGCGAAAGAAGAGATTCCAGCCCCGTCCTGGCAGGAGTATCTCCAGAAACTGTGGAAACCGGTACTGAATGTTGTTCTCGTCCTGCTCTTTATCCTCTTCGTGGGCAGGCCTTTGACAAAGTGGGTATTAACAAGCAAGCCTTCTATCGGCAACTTGCCCATGAGCGTCGGTGATTTCGAAAAAGCCCAGTTAATGCAGGGCGAAGCGAACCAGGCCCTGCAGCTCGCCCAGAACCAGCCTGACAGGGCTGCCGAGTTGGTAAGGAAGTGGCTAAAGGAGAAATAAATGCGGCTTTCCGGTCCACAAAAAGCGGCTGTTCTGCTTCTTTCCCTGGGTGAAGACTTTACCTCTGAAGTCTTCAAGAGGCTGGCAGATGACGAAATCAAAGAAGTAGCAAGAAACATGACCAAGGCGGGGCCTGTGCCTTCGGAGATCGTTGATGATCTTTTGACGGAGTTTCAAGGTTTTGCCTCTTCCGGAGCCGGCAAGCAAAAAGGCATTTCCCTCGACGGGGGAGAATTCGTAAAGAAGGCCCTCAACCATGCCATGAAAGGCGAGCGGGCGGCAAGCATTATGGAAGAGATCGAGCAGGAATGGAAGCTCAATTTTTTCCAGAAGTTACGGAAGATGGATGGCCGAACAATAGCCAATTTCATCAAGAATGAGCATCCACAGACCGTCGCGTTGATAGTGGCCCATCTTGATCAGGCCCTGGCGGCAGGCATTCTGATGGAGCTTCCGGAAAACGTTCAGGCGGACATTTTGATGCGTATCGCTACCCTTGAAAAAGTCAGCCCCGAGGTCATCGAAGAGATCGACAAGGCCCTTCAGGAGGAACTGGCCATGATCGGGGGCGGCGTCGAAGGGACACACAGTGTCGGCGGCGTTCAAACAGCGGCAGAGATACTGAACGCGACCAACAGGGTCACGGAGGCCGCGATTCTTGAGCAAATTGAGGAACAGAGACAGGACCTTGCGGACGAGATCCGCAAGCGGATGTTCGTCTTTGAAGACCTGCTCCAGGTCGACGATCGCGGCATAATGTCCGTACTCAAAGAAGTGAGCAGTGAGGAATTGAAGCTGGCCCTGAGGATGTGCTCGGAAGATATGAAAGAAAAGGTATTCCGCAATATGTCTGCCCGCGCCGCGGAAATGCTGAAAGAGGATCTGGAAATTGCAGGCCCGGCCCGGCTGAGAGATGTAGAACTGGCACAGCAGGCCGTAATCAGAACAGCCAAGCGCCTCGAGGCGGAAGGAAAGATAGCCCTGGCCGGAAAGGCTGCAGAAGATGTCTTTGTATAATATTAACGGTTCACCGAAAAAAAAGCGTTTTCCTCGCTTTTCACGGGTGGGCCGAATAGCGGGCTCGATGCTTGATACTTAATGGTTCACGGTTCACAGTTCACAGTTCCAGATTCAACCGTGAACCCGGAACCGTGAACCTGGAACCAGCTCCTGCAACAGGTCGCACACACGCGACTTTACGAGTCTTTACGGTGAACGGTGAACGGACAACGGTGAACGGGTATTACCATGCAGACAAAAACCCCAAAAAAAGCATCGCCGTTCGAAAGACTGGATTCCTTCCTCCAGAAGGATCCGAGTCATAATCTTGATAAAAACAAATTGGCAATGTTGGAATCCGGCGTAATCCTGCAAAAGGCAAAGGAAAAGGCGGCATTCATTGAACAGAAGGCCTATGAGAAAGGATATGCGCAGGGTGAAAAGGACGGTTTTGAATTCGGCAAGCAAAAATTTGCCATGGCCTTGCAGAACCTGACAAGAATCATAGGAGAGATAGATTCGTCCAAGGCTGCCCTGTATGAAAAATCTGAAGAGGAGATGATAGGGCTGGTCCTGGTGGTGGCCAGAAAAGTCATCCAATACGAGGCATCCCTGTCGCCGGAGGTGATAAGAAAAGCCCTGCGAACGGCAATGAACCACGTGATGGAAGGTTCCAAAGTGGTCATTCGCGTACATCCTTATGATTTCAGGTTTATTGACGATATCAAGAACGACTTTCTCAAAGAAGTATCCCGCCTGCAGCATGCGGAAATAATAGAAGATATGAGCATTCGACAGGGCGGCTGTCTCGTCGAAACCGAATTCGGGGATATTGATGCCACCGTAGACGGGCAGATCGCTGTAATAGAAGACGCAGTCGAGGCGATATTCAAGGGCCTCAGGAAATGAATCTCGTGAGGCTCTTGAAAAACTCCGCGTTTTCACAAATCGTGCAGGTGTGCAGCCGGCATCTGCGGATAACCGGGATTCGGAATATCGAATATCGAACAAGGAATGACGAATGTCGAAGTGGCACAAGGAAATGACCGGAAAACTTCACAATTCGTAACAGTTTAGCCTTTTGAAAAACTGGCTAAACTTGAATTCAAAATGCAAATTTCAAAATTTTGATGATTTTCTCCGAAATGTTACATTTTCCATTCTGCATTTTTCATTTTGCAATGAGATTTAGCGCGCTTTTTCAAAGCGCTAAATTGTTACCACAATTCGAAATTCGTTGTTCGACATTCGATATTCATGATTTGAGGTAGATTAAGTGTACGTGCTCCAAATGGCGTGAAGAAGGTAAGGTGAACGTGGCCGACGGATACTCCATAAACTGGGATCTTTACAAAGAGGCTGTTCGGGATGCGTCGACCATAAGCATTCAAGGTAAGGTTACCCAGATAATAGGGATGGTAATAGAAGGCAAGGGGCCGGGAATGGCTATCGGGGGTCTTTGCGAAATCGAGTGCAAAGGGTCTCAAGGCCGTGTTCCTGCTGAAGTAGTGGGTTTTCGCGACGACCGCGTTCTGCTCATGCCTTTTGGCGAGATGAGGGGGATAGATCCGGGAAGCAGAATAAGGGTGAGGCACAGGACTCTCAGTGTCAAGGTGGGGAAGGCCCTTCTCGGCAGGGTTGTAGACGGCCTGGAGTTCCCGATAGACGAAAAGGGAGCCATATCATTCGAGACGGAATACCCTTTGTATGCGCAACCGCTCAACCCGCTCCAAAGAGCC
This sequence comes from Pseudomonadota bacterium, assembly GCA_043806955.1. GTDB lineage: Bacteria > Desulfobacterota > QYQD01 > QYQD01 > JAZDGK01 > JAZDGK01. The sequence goes on from JAZDGK010000125.1 coordinate 28,898, forward strand.
CGTATTTCTCAACCCCTCGACGTGGGCATACGGGCGATAAACGGCCTCCTGACTCTGGGCAAGGGACAGAGAATCGGCATCATGGCCGGCTCCGGGGTCGGCAAAAGCGTCCTCATGGGCATGATAGCCCGTCATACCACGGCGGATGTGAACGTCATCGCCCTCATCGGAGAGCGGGGCAGAGAGGTAAGAGAATTCATTGAACGAGACCTGGGGCCCGAGGGGCTTAAACGCTCCGTCGTCGTTGTCGCTACTTCAGATCAGCCGGCGCTTGTGAGAATCCGGGGTGCATATCTCGCTACGGCTATAGCCGAGTATTTCAGAGACCTGGGTAAGGACGTTATTCTTATGATGGACTCCGTAACGCGTTTTGCCATGGCGTCCCGTGAGATCGGCCTGTCTGTCGGCGAACCCCCGACTTCAAGGGGATATACTCCATCAGTATTTGCGGTTTTGCCCAGACTGCTGGAACGGGCAGGGACCAAGACCGGGGCAGGCAGTATTACCGGGATCTATACCGTGCTGGTGGAGGGAGACGATATGAACGAGCCTATCGGGGACGCCGTGCGTTCCATTGTTGACGGACATATCGTGCTCTCCCGGGACCTTGCAAATCAGAATCACTATCCGGCCATAGAAATGCTCGGCAGCATCAGCCGTATCATGCCTGACGTAACCGACAGCGCACAAAGAAAGAATGCCAATAAGCTGATCAGCGTGCTCGCGACCTATCGGAAGGCGGAGGATTTGATAAATATCGGCGCTTACGTCAAGGGGAGCAATCCAAAGATCGATTACGCCATCAAAATGATCGATAAAGTCAACGACTATCTCCAGCAGGAAGTCGCCACCCGGGCATCTTTTGCCGAAAGCACGGCCCGGATGGGAAGCCTGTTCGGATAGTTTCTGTGAACGTTCACCGTTCCCTAAGAAGGGTTCTTCATGTTTCGTAACTACTCAGGTTCAGAGTTCCACGGTTCACGGTTCACGGTTAGAGCATGAAAAGCGCAAAGTAGCCAACCGTGAACCGTGAACCGTGAACCTGACAACCTGAGTAATGCTTGGTTTTTACGGACAACAGTGAACGGATAACGGTGAACGAATAATATGCGATATAATTTCAAGCTTGAACCGCTCTTGAATTATCGAACGCGCCTGGAAGAAATTGCCCAGCAGGCGCTGGCCGAGAGACTGTCCGAACTGTCAGCGGCCGAGAAGAAGCTCGCCATGCTTCGAAAACAGCAGGCGGAATGCCTGGCAGAGACGACGAGGAAACGGCCGGAAGGCATACTTGTAGGACACTTCCTCTTCTACGTCGATTATTTGAAAGTACTGGCCATTGCCATTGAGAATCAAGCAGCAGAGATTGAAGGGGTTAATAAGGAGGTTGTGAGGGCCAGGCAAAAGCTTCTTACCAAATCGAGGGAGAAGAAGGTAATAGAGAGAGTGAAGGAAAAGGATTTTGCGGCCTTCACCCATGAAATGCAACGGCTGGAACAAAAGGATAATGATGATCTCGTTGTATTGCGCTACAAAAAAGAGTTCACCGTTCACCGTTGACCGTTCACCGACGAAGGACTTTCCGGTTCTTACGGTTAACGGTGAACAAGGGAGCCTCTTGCAAAATGTTCAATTTTGGCCAAGGGCAAGGAAGGCGAAGATCTTAACCGGAGGAATACTGGACGTATTTCGAGGATTAAAATTTGAGCCTGACGCAGAGATTGGGCAAAAGAGGACGTTTTGCAAGAGGCTCAAGGCTAAGGGGTATACCTGAAAATGCTTAAACCAAGTCTTATGCGTTTCGTAAGGATCCTGATCGGAGCATTAATCTGCGCCCATTTGGCCGTCTTCGGCTTTTATGTTTACCGGAACGGCTTCAAGAAGCTTCATTTCGGTCATACCCAGGCCGTTGCGGAAGACAGCCTCAAGGCACAGCCCCGTTTTTCGCTTGAGGATTTGAAGTCCTTTGAAATCATTGAGACTAAACGGCGCGACCTCGCTGCCAAAGAAGAAGAACTGCGAGATAAGGAGCAGGAACTCACGGTGCTAAAGAAAGATATAGAAGAAAAGCTTGACAGGCTTTCTCAACTGCAGGAACAGATTCAGAAAAATCTGGAGACAATGAAGCAGAAGGATGATGCTCGTCTTAAACATGTGGTCGGCGCCTACAGTGCCATGAAACCGGTCAAGGCGGCAGGCCTGATTGAAAAACTGGATGACGAGGTAGCCCTCCGGATTCTATCCTCCATGAAGAGCAAAGACGTGGGGAGTATATTGAGTTTCGTCAATACGGAGAAAGCTGCAAAGCTCTCGCAACGCCTGGCAAAATAACCGAATTAGCAATATGTTAACCGCAGAGCACGCGGAGAACGCAGCGCGGCATAGCCGCAACCAAGAAATGTCTTGCCACAGAGCGCACAGAGCACACAGAGCACACAGAGTTTGAAAACAGTAGGGTGGGCTCTGCCCGCCAAAACGGCCATCGCTGACTGAGAGCCATCCCGGTCGCCTTTGTGGTGGGCACAGCCCACCCTACGGGTCTGGTCACATTTCGGATTTCGGATTGCGGATTGCGGAATTTGGGACCGGTCCAACAAACGACTGTGGCTCCTCATTCCGCAATTCATCCGCCGGCGACATTTTCCAGGAATTTGTAATCAACGAACCGTCCGTTCCCCGTCTCATTCCGCAATCCGCATTTTTTTTGGGCTCGGCAAATTTTTCCTAAGCCTTTTCTCCCGGCCTGAAAAATTTGCCGCCTGATTCCAGCTTGCCGCCCGCGTTCAGCACCCGGTCCCAAACGTAGCAAATCCGCTTGTTTCCTACTCAGCACTCAGCACTCGGCACTCAGCACTCAGTGTGGCATATGGGTTGCATTTCTTAGGGCCAAGGATTCATCTCGTACAGAAAGGAGGTGACAGAATATGTTGCCTTCGTCGCAAATAATACTAGGAGATTCCCTGAACATGCTGCCCAAGGGTCCCCGCTCGACGGGCCCGAAAACGGAGAGCAGTACCCCGTTTGAGCGGGTCCTGGAGAGGGAGTTTTCGCCCGTTAAGAATTGTCTCGGCGTTTCATCCGATGCACCGGATGCGCCATCGGGAGGCAATTTTCAGGAAGACAAGACGGGTCTGAAGCAAATAGCCCTGGTATTGAAATCGCTCAAGGAAGAGGTTTCAAAGACGGGTTCGGCCGGTGAAGTTGTCTTGTCCCGGCCGGATGAGCTCAAGCTGACAGAGTTTCTCGAGGCCTTTGGACTGAGTAAGGAACAGATTTCAAAACTGAAGGATGAATGTCTTACCGGGGAAGAAGGCGAATACCGCCTGGACATCCTGTTTGCAATGCTGAACAATCAGATTTCGCAAGCTGCCGGCAAACCGGTGGCTCTCGTGCCCGGGGAGGCCGAACCGGTACGGGACGAGATAGCGATTTCCGATCTCACGGCCATAAATGCCATGCTGGAGGAATTTGGTCTGAAGCCGAATGAGGTGGCCGCTCTTCAGGCAAGACTCGTCTCCGACAAAGGTACGGTGGCGATCAAGGATCTGATAAAGCAACTCAAAGACCTGAGTGAATATTCCTCTGATACTCTCCCCGCTGGAGAACTGGCACAAAGAGCAGTTGGCCGGTTTGCTCGAACGAATGGGATTGTCCGGCGAAGAGATTTCGGCGATTGGGGCCAAGGCCGGACTTGGCGATCAGCAGTTCTCAATAGAGAAGCTTGCGGCGGTATTGGAAAATGCCTCGGCGTTGATCGATGAAAAGAAGAATCATCTCAACATGCCGCGGATTCTCGACGATTTGCAGCACCTGCTGAGCAAGGTGAAGATCACATCCGAGGAGAAAACCGGTACCGAGCCGCTCCGCATCTGGGAAAACAAATGGCTGGAGCGATTGCAGGAGGAATGCGGGAAAACGGCCGTCGCGGATCCGGTTGCGTCTGTTGTGTCCAAGGAAGCCCTGGGGGCCGAAGCAGCTCCCGTGATGCGGCAGCTTGATAACCTGCCGGAGCAGTTGCTGGCGCAAAGAACCCCGCTCTTTGTAGTGGACAGGCTGACTGCGATGTCGGATTTCCACATGCCCGGAGCAAAACAGGCCGGTCAGGTGGCCTTTAACCCGGAAGTTTTTCCTCAGATCATGGACCGGGTCATAGGGTCGGTTCGTCTCAGGGAAAACGGGGCCGTTATCAAGCTCTTCCCGCCGAGTCTCGGCGAGGTCAGGGTTAAGCTCGTCTTTAAGGAGGACCAACTGAACACGACCTTCATCATCGACAATCAGAAGGTAAAAGAGATCGTGGAAGGCGGGCTTTCGAACCTGAGAACGGCGCTGCTGGACCAGGGGATAAAACTTGGGGAATGCAATGTGGAACTGAATCAGAATTTCAGCCGATTCTTCGGAGGAGAAGAGCGGGATGCGAATCCCGCGAAGTGGGCCTGGTACAAAAACGGCTCGGAAGCCTGGTCTCAGCCTGAGCAGGAAATGTCCATTCTTGCCGCCCGGGGATCGCCGGATGCAGGAATCGATCTGTTTGCCTGACCGGAATAAGAGACTCAAGCCACAGAGGACACAGAGAGCACAGAGAACGGAGAATAAAACCATTGCGAAGAGAAGAACGGTTAAGAAAGAAACTGTTTTTCAATGCTGATTGGATCATAATTTCTTCCAATACAGTTGCAGGAACATTCCTGAGGGGAAAGCGGGAACAATGAGGCCGACGAGGACGGGACTGCCCGGTTTTTTGTTCAACTAGTGATTTCTCTGTGCACTCTGTGTCCTCTGTGGCAAAAATTTTGACGGAACGTTGGATGGATTAAGGAGGAACTAAATGAAAATTGATGGACTCGGGACGGTTGCTCAGGCCGGCTCGGCAACAACGAAAACCCGCCAGACGCTGGACAAGGATTCCTTCATGAAGTTGTTCATAACTCAGATGCAGCTTCAGGACCCCTTAAAGCCCATGGACAGTCACGAACTGGCGGCGCAACTCGCACAGTTCAGCAGCCTGGAGCAGCTTTTCAACATTAATGGGCATATGAGTAACTTGATGTCCTATCAGACGTCCCAGAATAACCTGCAGTTGCTCTCCCTTATGGACAAGGAAATTGAAGTGAAGACGGAAAACTTCAATCTCCAGGAAGGAAAGGCAGCCGATGCCTGGTACGAACTGGGCGAAGATGCCGTTTCCAGTATAGTCAACATATATAGTGACACGGGCCAGTGCGTTCGGACCATGGACCTTGGACCCGCGCAAACGGGGCGTCATGCCCTCGCGTGGGACGGCCGAAGCCGTACCGGCGAGACACTGCCTGACGGGACTTACGCCTTTGAGGTAATAGCCACAAACGGGAATCGGAGACAAATCTCGGTCAATACTTCCGTTATTGGTCGTGTATCCGAGGCAACGTTCAAAAACGGGATAACGATTTTGAAGATGGACGGCTTGGAGTTTGGTGTAGCCGATATCGTCAGGATAATGAATACAACCAGCGAAGCTACTCAGAATTAATAAGGAGGGATGCCAAAATGGCTATTTCAAGTTCACTTTACTCGGGCATAAGCGGGCTTTCCTCGATGGGTGAGGCCATGGCCGTTATCGGTAACAATATCGCTAATGTCAACACCGTGGCCTTCAAATCATCCCGTACTACGTTTCAGGACGTTCTGGCCCAGCAGATTTCAACTGCCGCCGGGACATCACAGGTCGGTCGCGGTGTGACACTGTCCAGTGTATCCGGGCTTTTCGCTCAGGGGTCGTTTGAAAGCACTTCACAGTCCACCGACATGGCCATAGGCGGCAACGGCTTCTTCATCGTTCGCGCTCCGGGAAGTGAAGAGAACTACTACTACACCCGTGCCGGTGAATTCAGCTTTGATGAAGAGGGGTATCTTGTCAATCCGGCCGGTTACGTCTCCCAGGGCTGGCAGATTGACTCCGATACCAGCCAGATTACAGGAACCATGGGCGATATAACGGTATCAAAGAGCTCGGCGCCCGTGGCCACGGACGCCATCACCCTTATTGGACAGCTCGACGCCAGGAAGGAGTCAAACAGCACCCTTTATAACGCCGCGGGCACGGGCAGTTGGGCAGGCGACGACGATTCACCGATCGCCAGCACCGAGTATCAATATCATACGTCGATTAAGATTTACGATACCCTTGGGAACGGTCACGATCTCACGATGTACTTCGATCCCGCCGCCGGTGATAATGAATGGGAATATCTCGTTACGTCCGATCCCGAGGAGGATGTGAGAACAGGTGTTGATGTGGCTACGGATTTCTGGGCCGGGGCCCTTCTCTACGGGACCATAGAGTTCAGCGACGCCGGCAACATAACCGATATAACCGCGAATACGGTGGATCCGGCTGACGGTACCCTGGATGCCCTGACTGTGGGAACGGATACCCCCAACGGCTATTTTCAGTTCACGGCCAACTTTACCGGGACTGACCAGGATATAGACCTTAACTTCGGAAGCGCTTATAATACTTCGACCACATCCTGGGAAAGAGAGGCCATGAGCACCAGCCAGTATGCGAGCAGCTCGACCACTATCTTTTCCGACCAGAACGGATTTGGAGCCGGTTTCTTGCAGTCGGTTGCAGTCAATATACAGGGCCGGATAACCGGGCATTATTCGAACGGCCAGATCCTTGAGCGGGCGCTGATCGGCCTTGCCGATTTCAGCAACCTCGTAGGCCTCTCCAAATCGGGCGGGAACGTCTTTGCAGAGACGTCCGCTTCCGGATCCCCGGTAACGGGTGAGCCGGGCACTAACGGTTTGGGAACGATCGCCCCCAACTCTCTCGAACAGTCCAACGTTGACCTTGGCGCGGAGTTCGTGCGCATGATCACGATCCAGAGAGGATTCCAGGCCAACTCCAGAATCATAACCACCACAGATGACATGCTCGCCGAGCTTATCAACCTGAAACGATAATCAAAGGCCCGGGGGGAGCGGCTTCCTGCCGCTTCCCCACGGTCACCGGTGACCGTTTCCGATCTGTTTGTTTAGTTTGTTTGGTTTGGTTTGTTTGGTTGTAACTACTCAGGTTATCCGGTTCACCGTTCACGGTTAGTCGCTTTGAGTTCTTCATCTTTGTTGAGATAGCTTTGGTTTCTTCGCCGGTCTGTACACTTTTCGCGTTAACTCAAGTGCCATCGCCATGCCTCAATATCTTCAACCCGTTCAATCTTCATCGCTCTCTAACCGTGAACCGTGAACCGTGGAACTTTGAACCTGAGTAGTTACGTTTCGTTTTCCTATTCACTCCCGTATACAACCCGTAACCCGCAACTCGTCTTCAATCCGCAATCCGCATTCCGCATTCCCTACCCCGCCCTTAATGCGTCCACGATCTTCATCCGGGAGGCCCTTACGGCAGGCAGCGCCCCTCCCAGGAGGCCCATCACGACGGAAAAAGCCAGGGCTTTCCATACAATTTCGCCGGTCAGGGTAAAGGTAAAAGCCAGCTCAGAAAAGGTCTGCCAGTTCATCGTGGAAACCGTAAACAGTTGCATGAAGGAGGCGAAAAAGAGCCCTGCCAGTCCACCCACAAGGCCGAGCAGCAAGGATTCCATGAGAAATGCGATCAGAATGCTGCGCCCTCGAAATCCAAGCGCCCGTAACGTGCCGATCTCGGTGATGCGGTTTGAGACGGCGGCATACATCGTGATCATCGCACCGATGACTGCGCCGATAGAAAAGATGAGTGTGAGAGCAATTCCAAGGACGCGGAGGAAGGTAGCCATCATTTCGGATTGATCGGCGTAATACCTGGTTTCGCGTTTTGCTTCCAGAGTGAGCCTGGGATCGCTCTCAATCTGCTTCTTAACTCCATCGAAATCTGCCGGATTACGAAGCCTGAAAATGACCGAGGAATACGACTGCCGCCTGAAGGCGGGCATCATCTGGTCCGCATCTCCCCAGATCTCGGAACTGAAGCCGGTTGCTCCGGCATCAAATACCCCCACTACCCGCCAGTTACGCATGGCAAAACGCAGGCTCTCCCCAATACCCCCTCCCTTGAATCTCTTTGCAATGCTTTTCCCGGCAATAATTTCGGATGATCCGGGCCTGAATAACCTGCCGCTTGCGATCCTTACCTGCGGCCTGAGCGGAAAAGAAGCCTCTGAAGCGCCTCTTATGACGACGTTTGACGGCTTATCGCTTCCCCTCTTAGGCAGATTGATCAAGACCACAAGTTCTTTCGCCACCAAGGGCCGGCCATTGCGCCCTCCTGCTATTTGCGGAAGACTGGCTACAATGGATGCCTGGACGCGATCCACGCCGCTTTGAACCTCGGAAGCCGCGGCTTTCCGTATAGCGACCACGTTGTCATGGGACCCCGTCTCCACAAGGGTCTGCCGCAAACCCTCGGCCAGCATCAGAATGGCCGCAAATACGAAGACTACAAGGGCCATCCCCCCAGCGGTCAGAATCGTCGTCAGCCGCCGTGTCCACAGGTTCCTGAAACTATATGAAAAAGGTATATCGGTTATCATGGTATAGGTCAATTTCCAATGTTGAATGCCCAATGTTCAATGTCCAAGGGAACATTCCTGATTGGAAATTGGTTATGGAGCATTGGACATTCGACATTGATCCTGAAGTGCTATGGTTGGGACTTCTGATCCCCAAAAGTCTTGCCACCAACGGATGCAGGACTCGTTTGTCTTTCACTCAGCACTTTCTTGTCATTCCGCATTTGAATCTCCGCGTCACCGCGCCCCCCTGCCCGCGTCTTTCTCTTTTTCATTCCGCAATCCGCAATCCGCAATCATTGAATTCTTCTCAGTCCATCTGCTATCCGGACATTTACTGCACGCCATATGGGGAAAAGAGCGGCAACAAGACCAACGAGAATCGAGGCCGCGATTTCAAGCATGAGTGTTTCGTCTTCTACATTGAATACAGGGAAGTAATTGCCGAGCTTAAGCGAAAACAACTTTGCAGCCGGGAACGTGAGAACGAGGCCCAGAAAGCCTCCAAGCGCGGCTATCAACAGCGACTCTCCCAGAATGAAGGCGGCGATGTATGTTCCGCCAAATCCGAGAGTCCTCAAGATCGCATATTCTCCTATCCTCTCCCTGGCGGTCATGGCCATCGTATTGGCCGCTACAGCCATTATAATTATGATTACCACAAAGGAGACCAGTTGTATGGCTATGACGATAGCCTCGGTCATGGCGATGAAGCTCATCTGAAAGGCCTTTTCGGTTTCGGTCAGTGTTTCGGCAAGCGAGTTCTTGAAAGTGGCATCTATGGTCTTG
>JAZDGK010000126.1:0-9304 GCA_043806955.1 Pseudomonadota bacterium
CATGAAGGGATACAACGACTTTTGCGCCGCCCGTCCGCCTAAAAGATTCACACCGCCGCGCCGAAGCTTGCGGGCGCTTGAGCCGGTGAATATAAACTGCACACCCTGCTTATCCTCGATCAGCAGATGGACGACTTCCAGCAACACAGGCAGCTTTTGCACTTCGTCGATGACCACCTGCAGGACTTCAGGCTTGGCCCCTATCAACTCCCGCAGACGCTCGGGTCGTGCAGACAGCGAACGTAAGGTTTCCGGCTCCAGCAGATCTACCCGGAGCGCTTGTGGAAAAAGCCTCTGAGTCAACCAAGTTTTGCCCGTGCCGCGCGGACCCAGCAGGAAGAAGTGATCAGCAGGAGGTATGAAATATCGTGGTATTGATTCCATTTTGCGCCTCAAAATAGTATAAACGATGCTAGTTTGTAAGATATTTTTCCAAAGTTGGCAATTGAAAAATTATGAATTATGATGCGCAAAGTTCAATTGTACGGTCGCTGTCCGGACAATCTCAGATTCTTCCGCAGTAGAGAAGATGTTTCCGGAAAGTGTCTCCTCTTGGGGGTCGGACCAAGTTAAGCTCTTGAAGTTGGAAGAATATGTGCTGACAATCTGCCCGGATTCAGGGCTTAAAGGCCCGATTCAGGGCTCGAAATGACGTCACTGAGAAACGGGCTCTGGGATGGTGAGGGCAATGTGGCACTGCAGTCACCCAGGTTTTCAAGTTGTTGACAGGTGTTATGAAGCTCAGGGGAATAACCTGTCCCTGGATGTTCTTTCTTGATTGGAGTCATCAGAAAGCTGAAGTCGCACGCAAAAAAGTCTTGCAGAGAGTCCGGCCCGGGGCGCCGGATGTGAGAGAGGCTCGAAGAGATTATCAGAGGACGATCCCCTGAGTCCGCCAGACTCATACAATCAGTATCTTACGAAGTATGGAATGGACAACAGCAAAGAGCCGACAATCACCATCGGGATGGTGCCGGACACGAAATAGGGAAAGACCATTAATCCGATGCCGCAAATGAGAGGCACTGTTCTCTGTTGCTTTCTACCATACGAAAAGTATGCAAATCCAGTAATACCGAATAGCGCTCCCCAGATTATTGATGCTCCACTGTCCACGGTTATCCTCTTTGTCTTCCGCCATGCGTATCCGATACCTTTGTAATATGATCAGGTATTCGAGCGCAAGCCTTTTGCCGGAGAGACATACTGCCAGCGGGACCTGTACACGGCAGGTCAGGAAAAGGAATTTGAGCCTCCAAGCTCTGGACCTTTCGGCAGGCCTTTCGAAGCATTCTACGTATTGGCGGCATTATTTGATTACATGCGCTTCGCCATAGGCGATCAGTATATCAGTCTGGAACGGCACTTCTCTGGTTACCCAGGTATTTCCTTCCCAGGAAGACCTGTATTCACTTTTACCGGTATTAAATCGTAAGAACACATATACCCGTATAGCGTAATCGCCTTTTGGCATTACGTCGGATTCTAACTCTGATAATGGATACTTCTCAAAGTCATTTTCCGGAAGGAAGTCTTGTCTTGTCTGATCCCACTCGAGGCTCGCGTCATCGGTCGCCTGAATGAATTCATCTGTTTCCGTTCCCTTATCTGGATGGATACGTGACATGAAGACCCGCACTTGATAAAACTTATAGGTTGGATACTTTTTTTCAATGTAAGAGATAAGTTCTTTGCGTTTACCGGGCCAATAACAGCGGCACGTAAAAACCTGCAAGTCTTTGAAGTTAAAGGTCGTGCCAACATCATGATACAGATCCTCTTTGTTGACGGGCATTTCAGCAGAAGAGAAAATGATGTTCCCCAAGCCAATTTCCGGGATTGCCTGCTTCCACAAGTCCGTATTTACCGTCTGGCCAGTCCTGTCGATCCTGCGGTACTTGGAGTTTGGATTCACAAAGGTGAACTTTGGTCCTCCTTTTGGAGCGGATTGCGGTACTGCTGATCGAGCTTCCGGAGCTGCCGTAACTGCTGCGGCTGCTTCTGTTCCTTTGCGTACACGGATACGATTTGCCTTCACCCATTCATCCCATGAACTTTCATGTCCATCATAATGAATCTTCCATTGGGCCTTCTTTACTTCTATGACCTGTGCGGGATACCATGTCTCATGCCATTGAACTTCAACTTTGTCACCAACCTTGAAATCGCCTGCAAATGATATTTGCGCGAATGAGACAATTAAAAGTAAACAAAGGGTAAAGTGCAAAAAGATCCTTCTAACCATAGCATTATCTCCTTATAGACAAAGTCTCTTTAACAAAACTATTTGTTTTTCCAATACCATAATACCATTGTCGACATTTTTGTTTCACTGCTGAAACAGAAAACCAAGGCCGCACACCGGGCACTGATGAAAGTCGCATGCAAACGAGTTTTGCTGAGTGTAGACAGATCGCGTGGAGGGGGCAGCGATTGTCGTCTTAATCTATAGACTTCCAGATAAAGCTTTTGGGTGCGTTATCGGTCGGGGATGTACGAACAGGTACTATCCCCTCCCTGCTGCCTTCCCAAAAACATTATCTGAAAGTCTATATTTGATTTTTCTATGGTCTTATGGTTAAGATCTCCGGCAGTATCTGGGGCGCAAGGGAGATGTAACCGTGAACGGGACAAGAAGGAATATGCCGTGTCCGTGTGGGAGCGGCAAAAAATACAACATTTTTGCTCAATGATTGGGTGAATACGCAATCTCGTCTGAAAAACCTTGCCCGGAAACCCGGATGCATTTCGGGCATCGCAAAGGAGAGAACAAAATGAACCTGAAAACACTAAAAGACACCCCCCCTTGGGATTGGCCGGAAGGCGTCGAGAAGGTATTGCTCGGGATCCTTTACGACGACCGGGCCGATGAATCCGACCGCCTGCTTGCAGCCGAACTGGCAGGCGATTTTACTGTCATCAACGATGAACTCGCCAATGCATTGCTGTCAGTCCTCGGCAACAGCGATGAATCAGAGGAACTGCGAGGCCAGGCCGCGAGCTCGCTTGGCCCGGTCCTCGAAGAGGCCGATACGGACGGGTTCGATGATCCCGATGAGGTACCCATTACCGAACAAATGTTCGACAGGATCCGGGAGACTCTTCACAAGCTTTACCGGGATGCCGCTGTTCCAAAAGAAGTGAAGCGGTCGATCCTGGAGGCATCGGTGCGTGCCCCGCAGGACTGGCACAAAGATGCGATAAGCGCCGCGTATTCCAGCGGCGACGAACCCTGGAGACTCTCCGCCGTCTTTTGCATGCGTTTTGTTCGGGGGTTCGATGACCGGATCATGGAGGCGCTGGGGAGCGAAAATGAAGACATTCACTACCAGGCCGTTTGCGCTGCCGGGAACTGGGAAGTCGATGCCGCTTGGGCGCACATTTCCGGGCTGGTTACCGGCGGCAAGACCGACAAACCACTGCTGCTGGCCGCCATCGACGCAGTGGCAGGCATTCGTCCGCTGGAGGCGGCGGAAATCCTCCTCGACCTGAGCACCTCCTCCGACGAGGACATAGCCGATGCGGCCCTTGAAGCCATGGCTATGATCGAGATGTCGGCGGACGACGAGGACGATGAGGACGATGAGGATGACGAAAAGCTCCTTCACTGATGATGGGCCATGGTCGGTGAGTTCGTAAAAAGTCGAAAAGTACTGCTTCTTGTCATTCCGGTCCCGTATCAAGTACGGGGTAAACTCCAGCCGGAAGCCAGTCTATTCAAGTAGTTACGTGGGAACTGGACTCCGGTGCCTGCCCCGGACTTCGATCCGGGGTTCACCGGAGTGACGACTCTTTACGAGACCATCATGGTCGGTATACACGGAAATGTGGCCACGGATTATGACGAAATGAGATTGAAGAATAAATTCATATTCGCTGTTGTGTTTTCTTTTGTACTTTTGTGGCTGGCCTGGAACGAGGCGTCGGCGGGCACGATAGATCCTTCGTTCCGGTTCAGAAGCGTGGAGACGGACCATTTCGTAATACATTTTCACCAGGGCACTGAGGAACTGGGAAAACGCTGTGCCCATCTGGCCGAGGACATTCATCTGCGACTCTCCACCGATCTGCAGTGGTGTCCCATGGAAAAGACGCAGATCGTGGTGGTTGATGCTACGGATTTTGCAAACGGTCTCGCTACCGTACTGCCGTACAACGCCATTTACATATTTCCGGCGCCCCCGCTTCCGGACTCCATCATAGGGGAATATGACGACTGGCTGGAAACGGTCATACTGCATGAATATGCTCACATTCTTACGATGGATCCGGCGCGCGGCTATTCTTCAGTAATGCGCAAAATCTTCGGGAAACCCCTGCCTGGGTACGATCTCCTTTCTCTCCCGCTTTTTCTTTTCGCCGCACCCCCCAACGTCTTCATGCCTTACTGGTGGCTCGAAGGCATTGCCGTGTGGGCGGAAACCGAATATGGCTCCATGGGCCGGGGCAGAAGCACTTACTATGAGATGATCTATCGTATGGCCGTGCGGGAGAATGCGCTGCCTCCCGTCGGGCAGATAAACGGGGATGTGCCTTTCTGGCCGTCGGGCCATATGCCTTACATATACGGTCCATTAATCAAGAAATACGTTGCCGAGAAATACGGCAGGGAGGCGATCGGCAAAATCAGCGAGGCCCATGCAGGCCGCGTACCGTTTTTTATTACCGGGCCTGCCCGAAGACTGACGGGCCGGAATTATGCTTATCTATACAGGGACGCGATCAGCGCCCTGAGAGAAGATCAGAGCCGAAAGATCGAGATCCTCGATTCCGCGTCCGTGACGGACTGCAGGGTCCTGCCGGTTGAGGGTGAGATCCTGACCAATCCCCGGATGTCGCCGGACAATAGATTCCTGGCCGTAAGCAGGAAAGACCCGAATGTACACGAGGCAATTCTCGTCCTTGACACCGATACGCTGCGCCCGATAGAGACCATAGAAAAACTGCCCTCAGACCACAATATGGCCTGGTCGCCGGACAGCAAGAGGATTTTCTTTACCCAGGGCGACCTGCGCGGCGGGTTTAATCTCTACCAGGACATATATGAATACGGACTTGAGAATCGTTCGCTCAAAAGGATTTCAACGAACTTGAGGGCGAAGGATGTCGACGTCTCGCCCGACGGCCTTTTCCTGGTCTTTGTCAAGGTCGGGGCGACAACACAGGGCCTTGCCGTGAGCAGAGTTGAGAAGGCGGACGCGGCAGAAATACTGATTGATTTAGAAAACGGGGCTCTTTCCGGCCCAAAATGGTCGCCTGACGGGCAGTACATCGTGTATTCAGCCCGTGCCGGCAAAGAGACATCTATCGATCTCTTCGACATGCGGTCGAAAACAGCAAGAACCGTCATCAAAGACTCCAGCAGTAATCTCTATCCCGAATGGTCCCCCGATGGCCGGTTCATAGTCTTTACTTCGGACCGCACGGGCGTCTACAACCTCTTTGCCTATGCCCTCGAAAGCGGCGAGGTTTTCCAGATAACTCACTTGCTGGGTGGGGCATTTACACCGGAAGTGACCGCCGATGGCCGGCTGATTTTTGCCGGCTATAACAGCAAGGGTTTTCATCTCGCGGAAATGCCTTATGATCCTTCGAAATGGTCAAAGAAGTACAGTCCGGTTGTCACTCCGAGCTGGGGGGAAAGTCGGTTCGACCCGGACCCCGGCCCGGTTACAGCCGCCGGGGATCAGAAAGCGGCTGGATCCGAAGAGACTGAAGGAGAGCCTTATTCGGCAGGGGATACGCTTCTTCCGAGGTTCTGGCTGCCGACCCTCAGTTCGGACGGGGACGGCCTTGTTGTCGGCGCATTCACAGCGGGGCAGGATGTGCTCGGTTATCACAGGTACAGCCTCCAGGCGGCGGGCGGAGAAGGCGGGGAATTCTATTTCGATGCAGACTACGGGTACGATAGATGGTACCCGGAGTTTTTCCTCAGGGGATACTCTGTTCCGCGATTCTATGCGGAGTTTTTCAGCGACGGTGATAATTACTCCGAAAGACAAAGCGGTCTGGCGGCGGGGGTCAGGGTGCCGCTGAACTATCTTGAATCCGGTTACAGTTTTGTTGCCGGCTGTCATTTGAGAAAGGTGAAACCCATCACGTCGGTTCGGGGGAGACGGGTTGACGGGTTTGGCGTTTATGAGGGACGGAGAGACAGCATATTTCTGGGACTCGATTATCGAGGTGCACTGCGGTATCCTTATTCGGTGAGCAAGGAGGAGGGCAGGAACGTTTCACTGCTCTGTCACTACTATGCGCCGGAATTCGCGGGGGAACTCGACCAGAGAGAGTACTCCGCTGATTATGAGGAGTTTGTCCGGACGTGGTCGCATCAGGTGCTTTATCTCAATCTAAGGGGAGCCGTTTCCGGCGGCGGCGTCATCGCGCAGCAAGCCTTTCAGCTCGGAGGCAGCACAGGCACACCAGGGGGGTATCCCCTGCGGGGATTTCCTTCCGCCTTCAAAACCGGAAAATATCTGGCAACCGGCACCCTCGAATACAGATTCCCTATTGTGTATCTCCTCAGGGGCTGGAGTACGAAGCCGTTTTTCTGGGACAGGCTCCACGCAGCCGCATTTCTGGACGCCGGTCATGTCTGGGGTCACAATAAGGACTTTTCGTGGGATGACGTCTCTGTCGGCGCGGGTGCAGAGGCCAGATTCGATATGGTGCTCGGGTACAAGCTGAGGATAACGCCCTCGCTCGGCGTGGCCCGTGGCCTTACCGATAATGGGGAGACCCAGGTATACCTTGTGATACGGGTGGACCTGTGAAAAGAAAGAGGCTGTGTGGGGATGGACGTAATTGACGGGAACAGCCTCGAACGCTGTCAGGGATTGGCAACCTCGTCATAGATCGATCTTAAGCGTGACCGCTCCCGTTCCACACACGGGGGAATTGAGGCGAGGTTTTCGTCCCGGTACGGTTCGTTGCGTGCTATTTCGAGGCAATAGTCCAGGCTATTTTCCAAGTTCTCTTTGAATTCCTGCAGGTTTTTGAGCTCTCTTGCGGCGCCGCGGAACTGATCGGCCATTGTCTGGAAATAGTCTACGTACATTTCGATCTCTTTCGCGAACACGTGCGGGCGTTCTTTGGGTACAAGAGATGGCCCCCGGCCATAGATGTGGTCGACCATTTCCTCAAGGGTATAAAGCCTGTTGAACCAGGCAATGTTGGGTCCCGGGCATATACACTGCGGGGAATTCTTCTCTTCGGCTATGCCGAGTGCTATAAGAGCACCATTGCCAAGATGATCGCAGATGCACGCCTTTTCGAAAATACCGGCACGGAGCCGCTGCTTTTCCACAGCAGACGTATTCGGGTCGCTGTCTATTTCCTTTAGTTTGTGACGTTGATACCGGCTCGAAGCCAGGCAAACAGGTTTGGTGCTGAAATCCGTATTGGAAACCAAATAGCCCTTGTGGCAGGGTGAACCCGGCCTTCCTTCTGCGGCACGCTTTTGGGTCCAAAGGTCCGAGCCGGTCCCATGAAGATTATTGAAAGGAATGCCCAACGGAGACGCCCCACTGAGGTACACGTCCTTATTCCCTGCCCGCCTCAACAGCTCGCGGGTCGGGTCATCGACGCAGGTTGCTTCGGGAACGAGCAGAAAAGGCGTCCCCCACCCGGTCATATCCATGCCAAAATCTTCTCTGAGACGCCGCGCTTCACCGTTTGTACCGATTCCGCCCTGCACGGTGACCAAAGGCGTATATGATTCAGATTCCGGATACTTCCAGCCCATACTCGCATAATACCTGGCGACCAATCCCATCAATTCTCTTGCCAGCAACTCGCGCTTTTCTTTGAATTCCTTCAGAATGGACGGGAGCAGGTGCCCGTTGCACGGAAACGCGTGGCCGCCGCAGTTAAGCCCGGACTCGATGCGGAATTCATGGATCTCCAGGCCCTTTTTTGCCAGAAATTTTCCCTGAATCAGCGCGGACCGAAAGTCGCTGACCTTGAGCACTATTTTCTTTTTGATTTCGCCCTTCGCATCCCGGTAAAAATCCTGGAATTGGGTCATATAATGGTAGAGACCCTGATTGATTCCGGCCGAGAATACTATGCAGGACTTGAGGCTGCTCTTTGCATAGCCTCTGAGGGCTGCTTTTGCATCACTGAATTCATCACCGAGGGGCTGCCGGTTTTCGTCCAACTGCACGCGATCGAGTTTTGTCATTATATTAACATCTATGGACCCGGGCCACATCTTATCGGTCAGCTTCCCGGCGAACACATCTCTTTCCGGTCCTGTCTCCATGCGAATAAGGCGGAGATACTCCTGCTTCAGAGGGATTTCTTCCGGAAGCAACTCGAAATATCTACTCTTGTCATTTTGCTCGAAAAACGGCAGGTCTTTCACCGCCTGCATCTTCACCCGGACGATTTCCGCGACCATTTCAAGATAAGCGGTGGTCCGTTTAGCCCTGCCGTCTTCTTCTTTTCTCGGAATCCTGGTATACGACAGGCCGCACTTCCTGCTGTAGTATTCACGAATCCGTTCCAGGAGAAGATCGTCTACGAGCGAGATTACCGAAGAGATACCAAGATGCCCCAGGCGTATGGGGGTATCAACGGAGTGCCCGGTCCCCATAACGGGAATATGGAAGGTATGATAGTAGTCAGTCACAAGAGACCTCTCAGAGGGTGTCGAAAAACTCTTCGTTTGGGTCGCACCCTGTTAAATGATTGCCCCTGACTTGTTGTCCCCGTGATGCCCGGCAACTTTCGGGCTTCGCATAGCCCCAAGGCGCCATGGTCCTATAGACTTCCAGATAAAGCTTTTGGGTGCGTTATCGGTCGGGAATGTACGAACAGGTACTATCCCCTCCCTGCTGCCTTCCCAAAAACATTATCTGAAAGTCTATATTTAACAGGGCAATTCTCTGCGACAGGCTCGGATTGCAATCCTCAGAAGGCCAGGAAGCTAGGAGCCTGTCCGAGAACTGATGATCTACTGCGGAAAGCGGGATGACGGCCCAAATATCCCCGGATTTTCGGGCCCTAGGTTCACTATTATCCCTCAAATCCGTGAATATTTGGTCTCGTCCTCCGCTTCCCTCGCTACGATCCCAGTTCTCGGACAGCCTCCTAGGAGGCCAATGCTGTTGAATTAAGGGACGTAGTCAGAATACCCTCGCCCCGTCCGCGGGGAGAGGGCAGGGTGAGGGGTCTTAAGGCGGCCCTTTTCCCCCTCACCCCGGCCCTCTCCCCCAAGGATGGTGGAGAGGGGGCAGGAGTCACATTCCTTAATTCAACAGCCTCCTGGATTCGTTAATTAAGCATCATAGGGATGCACCAG
>JAZDGK010000127.1:0-2722 GCA_043806955.1 Pseudomonadota bacterium
GAGGAATTCCTGGCCGATGGCCAAATTGAACGCAGTAACGTTGTCCCCCGCGCGCAGGTGGAAGCGCTAAACCCGGAAAGCATTCAATTTCAAAATGATCAGGCCTATCTCAAGACCCAGTATGAACTGTGGTTCGGAGAACCAGCGGGTGACGATAACGAGGCATGGCTGCTTCTTTTGTCCGATAAACTGAGGAATCACGGTTTTTTCTGGAAACTCGTTCTTGCCCTCAATAACCGGATTGTTCCTCTCGATGAGCTGATTCTTTTGTTTGACCGTTTTACGCCGGAATTCGCCGATGCCCCAGCGGATTACAAGCGCCTGGTGATGGACAGCATTATAGCGCTTGTCTCGACGGCACGGATAAAAAAGGATAACGACCTTGTGCCATTTCTCAATGTCCGCCTGCTGCTCTGGCTTCGTGAACTGCGTCGGATCGTCGGCAGTATCGAGCATCCGCCTGCGTTGCGCTTTTCCGATGATTTGAGGGAAGATGACCAGCGACGGCATCTGCCCGTTATCCATTGCCGCGAATGCGGCGCCATGGGTTGGGGAGGCACGAAACGGGAGCAGGATCAAGAGATCAACCCGGACTTGCAGCATTTTTACGCCGCGTTCTTCCGCTACAGCCCCACGGTAGTTGTTCTATGTCCCGCTGCTGTCAAAACTGACGAAGGGGGGCAAGAGGACTTTGGTTGGGTTTTTTGCGGAGAATGCCTGCATGTGGCAATGGGGAAACACGTTAAAGACGCATGCCCTGCCTGTGGCAAACAGGATAAACTGCTTCCGGTCTTTCTGCCGAATATGAGGCGTAGAAGAGAGCATGGTGTTGAGGGAAGCCATGACTGCCCTTACTGCCAGGGCTACAACAGTCTGACCATTCTCGGTTCACGGGCCGCCAGCCTTACGAGCGTCGTCATCAGCCAGCTTTACGCCTCGACTTTTAACAAGGATAAAAAACTCCTCACTTTTTCTGACTCCGTTCAGGATGCTGCCCATCGGGCTGGATTTTTTGCCGCCCGGACCTATCGCTTCAATTTGCGCGGCGCATTGCAGAAATTCTTGAATGAACAAACAACGGAACTCCCGCTGACGTCAATATCGGCGGCATTTATCCAGTTCTGGCGGGCGCGCATGGGTGAGGAAGTATTCATCACCACATTTCTTCCCCCGGATATGGCTTGGTTTAACGACTACGAAATACTGGTGGAGAAGGGCGCGTTACCGGATGGTTCCGCCCTCGGCGAAGAGCTGGAAAAACGCCTCGATTGGGAGATTGTCAGTGAATACGGTTTCAACAGCCGGATCGGCCGTACCTTGGAGAAGACGGGATCTTCGGTTGCTTATGTGAACGTGGCACTTCTCCAGGATACGGCAGAGAAGCTCTGCGAACTTCTCCAAAACGAGATCGGCCTCTTGCGGGACCTCGATAAAGAAACTCTCTCCAGGTTTCTGGCCGGGTTTCTGACCCAGATGAGAACAAAAGGGGCTCTTTCCCACCCGGCGCTCTCTATCTACATTGAAAATTGGGGCGGCTACTACCTGATCAATAGAATTCCCTGGATGCCCAACTTTGGCAAGTTCTCCCGGACACCGGTTTTTCTCACTAAGAAGCGAGGGACGCGGTTTGATCCCCTCCTGAGCTTAGATCGTTCCCGCTCAACCTGGTATGAAGATTGGCTCCGCAAAAGTTTCAGTCCGATCCATTCCCAGATCAGCGATTACCGTGAACCAATTTTTACTATGGTGATTCAGGAGCTCTTGAAAAATGGAATATTAGAAGAATGGCAGGTCAAGGGATTTCCTGTTTGGGGAATGAATCCAGGACACTTGCATGTAACCAACCAGGTTGTACAGTTCCGCTGCCAGACCTGCAGTCACAATGTTTCGGCAGCGAGCGAAGAAGCGGCCCTTTGGGAGGGCAATGCCTGTCTGCGCTTTTCGTGCCGGGGAAGATATGTCAGGGAAGCGCCTTCCCGGGACTTCTACGGCCTTCTCTATGCCACCGGCGAAGTGCAGCGGATATTTACCGCCGAACATACCGGACTTCTGACAAGGGAGAAGCGGGAAAAACTGGAGAAACGCTTCATGGTCGAAAATCCCCCCCCTGGCTCGCCCAATCTCCTTTCCTGTACACCTACCCTGGAACTCGGGATCGATATCGGCGATCTTTCCTCCGTC
This sequence comes from Pseudomonadota bacterium, assembly GCA_043806955.1. Lineage (GTDB taxonomy): Bacteria > Desulfobacterota > QYQD01 > QYQD01 > JAZDGK01 > JAZDGK01. The sequence continues at coordinate 2,182 of JAZDGK010000127.1, forward strand.
ATTCTCTGTTCCGTACCGCCTGCTCAATCCAACTATGTGCAGCGCATTGGGCGTTCCGGCCGTAAGAATGGCAACTCGTTCAACTTAACCGTAGCAAACGGCCGTCCCCACGATCTGTATTTCTTTTCAGAGCCGGAAACGATGATCGCCGGCGGTGTTGAGCCGCCCGGCTGCTTCCTCGATGCCCCTGCCGTTTTGGAACGGCAGATGACGGCCTTCTGCTTCGACCGCTGGATAGAGTCGGGCATCCCTGCCACGGCTATCCAGGACCGTCTTGGACAAGTGCTTGGCCAGCTTGACGATCACGGCAACAAGAAGAAATTTCCCCGCAATTTCATTCAATATATCGAACTTCACCGCAGCCTCCTCCTTATGGATTTCATGGCCATGTTTCAGGATTCCCTGACAGAAAGGTCTGGAGAGTACCTGAAGCGATTTGCCTATGGCGCCGATGATAACGAGCAGAGTTTGACGTATCGGATTATCGATCGTCTCAACAGCATCCATAAGGAACGTGCCAATCTCCGCAAAAGGGTCCAGA
>JAZDGK010000128.1:0-7869 GCA_043806955.1 Pseudomonadota bacterium
GCAAGAGGCAAATGAGCCATGACCTTGGTGATAGGCGTCAGGTAAGTAATGCTGATCCCATTTACCAGGAGTCTTCTTTGCATCCCCTGTCCAATGGAGACTACGGTTGCGGTATGATCCCGCCGGACAATTCCGCCACGGTTCATAAATACTTCTTCATAGCCGGCATTTACAAAAATGGAACGTAGGAAAAGCAGTAGTGCAGTAAATACAATCAATAATGACCAGTCCGGTCCATCTCCTTTTGTCCGGTACATCAGGAAAAGCAAAAGGAAAGGAATGGACAGGATGATCAAGGACAGCTTTACCCCAAAAAAAGGCAGCAGCACATAGGAAGAAAACAGAGGCCCGACAATGCACCCAAGCATGTTGAGGGCATATGCCCTGCCGGCCCCGACCGGTTCACCCAGAGAATAGCGATCTATGAGCTGAGGCGTCAAATAGCCCAGGGCACACGACAGGGGGAAGATGCTGAAAAGCGCCGTAGGGATGCCCACCTCAAGCCTCGGGTCATTCATTACCAGGGGAAAGAAGGAGACTACTGTCAGGACGGCGAGGATTGTTCCAGCCGGCCAGACCCTTTTCTGGTCAATGTGCCTTCGATAAAGACAAGAACCGATCCACGTCGCCAAGAGATAGGTGGTCAATAAAGAGGCAAAGGAATAAGTCAGTGTCTTGAGGACGGGCGTGAACGCCCTGACCCAGACTACTTCCATGCCCATGGAAGCAAAACCGGTAATGGTCAAAATCACGCAAATCAAATGGCCTTCTCTGCGTGAAATGACCCCCTGCGGGATCTCTTCACCCCCCGGCCGGTCTTTTTCCGCGGGCAAGACCTTGCCGGAGGAGGTTGAACTGAGAACAAAGCTCGCAACTGCGATCAGGAAATTGAACAGTGCCCCAATCCGGAGCGTAGACCGAAAGCCAAAGAGCTCAATAAGCACCAGAGCCGTGAGCAATGTCCCCGACATTGCCCCAAGCACGTTTGCAAAATAAAGATAGCTGAAGCTCGTGGCATGGCCCTTTTCACGGATTCCGCTCAGGAAAGACATCATGAAAGGGTAGGTAAATCCCATAACTACACACCAGGGAAGTATGGAAAGACCGATCGCGGCAGCAGAGCAGAAAAGGTATTTTGCAGAATTCATTTCACCGGCGGAAAAAAGCAATCTTTCTCCCCATGAAAATAGAACGGGAACAGTGAAGGCGCCTATTCCTATAATCAGTTCGGCCAGTCCGTAAAGAGCAAGACTGGAACGATTGAACCGGGAGGTTAATGGAGATATCCATTTTCCTCCAGCCCAGGACCCGAGAGCCAGTCCCAGCATAAAGACCGAGATTATGACGGAGAGAACCGGGGTTATGATACCGAAATGGGCATAAGCTATTCGAATCCATACCACCTGATAAAGCAGTCCTGAGAATCCGGAAAGAAAAAACATCACAAAAATTAGCGACTTCAGTCTAGCAGCCATATTCACTCCCTGGAGGTCTTTCAAGATGACGTACGAGCCCCTTGCAAAACGTCCCCTTTTGCCCAATCTCTGCGTCAGGCTCAGATTTTAATCCTCAAAATACTTCATGTATTCCTCCGGTTAAAATCTTCGCCTTCCTTGACTTTGGCCAAAATTGAACATTTTGCAAGAGGCTCGTATGGAGACTCTTTTTCTGTAAGCTTGAAGAGGGGATATCCACAAGCTTCACATTATCTTATCGTTACATTAAGAGGCCCGACTTGAACAGTTATAGACTTTCAGATAATGTTTTTGGGAAGGCAGCAGGGAGGGGATAGTACCTGTTCGTACATCCCCGACCGATAACGCACCCAAAAACTTTATCTGGAAGTCTATAGTTGAAGCGGACGCTTTTTTCCTTCAACTCAACCTCTGGTGTATGAGCCTCCGGTCTCCTCATTTTGTACTTGCACGCATGTGGATGTATAATTGAAGGGTAACCGTTCACCGTTGACCGTAAGAACCTGAAAAGCGTCTCTTGGCAAAGAGTCACGGTGATCGCGTATTCCGTTTCGGTCTCCAGTCCCTGATGCCAAAAGACGAGGAACCAGAGACCAGGAGCCAAATATTACCTGAAAAGCGCGAGAAACGTCTTTTCGGTTCACCCTGTGAAATAATCTGATGGCATCTCCAACGCCCCGTGAAATGGTCTGGGCATTCAACAGCCCCTGGAATTAGTGAGCGTTTATTTCACGGGGTGAACGGTCAACGGTGAACGGATACAAGGGTATACTGTGCAGATGATTCTGACCCTTTCGCTTGTCTTTTATGGCGTTCCGGGCATGATGGTCTCCTTCGCAGGAAAAGGACTTGACATGCCAAAGGCCCAAAGCGTAAATTCAGAGAATTAAGCCCACAAGAAATACCGGCCGAAGCTTTGAAAAACCTTTAACAGAACTCATGCACAATGAAAATGGAAGAGCTGAAAGAAACAATTCTGGCCGCTGCACCGGACAAGCGGGTATCCTGTGCCGTTGCATTGAAGATGGCCAAAGAAGCAAACGTCTCTCCCAAAGAGATCGGAAGGCTTCTTAATGAATTGGGCGTCAAGATAATACAGTGCCGGTTGGGGTGTTTTTGAAGTATGGGATTTCGGTTATCCCGTATTTCTCGCGACCTTTTCCGGTCTGTTTCTCCAAACGCCGGCTCGTTGTCCCCGAAGACTCTTGTCGTCTGCCGCATTTATCCCGAATCGGCGCATCGCTGAGAACAATGAGATCATTAGGATGCGTTACGAAATAACTGTGACATCTTGCTAGTCTTTTGGGCCGTATTCTGCGTTGCTTAAGAGGTCACATACTTCAGTATGCTCGCCCCTTAAGCAGCCTTGAATACAGCCCAAAATCCGGCGCAATCTTGTAACACTTATTTCGTAACGCATCCTCACCGGGGTTTGCGGTGAAATGAATCATTGCCGGACTGCAAAGCATATCAGGGTTGCACGGTAGAATTTGGCTTGAAATATTGTTCGTTCACGGCATTAATACCGAGTATTGAAGAGGTTGAGGATGTCGCGTTCGCCGGAGCGGACGAAGATGCCCCTCTAAGGAAGCTGGTTTTTGCGGGTACGACAAGTACAGCTAAACACAAATATAGACTTTCAGATAATGTTTTTGGGAAGGCAGCAGGGAGGGGATAGTACCTGTTCGTACATCCCCGACCGATAACGCACCCAAAAGCTTTATCTGGAAGTCTATAGGTATCCAAAAAAGACCAATGCCGCGAGTACAAGCCTCCTCTCCACCATCCTGGGGGACAGGATCGAGGTCAATACTGTTGAATTAAGGAATGCAGTCAGAGTACCCTTGCCCCGTCCGCGGGGAGAGGGCAGGGTGAGGGGTAGTTATTGCTGAGCGTTGCGCAACCTGTAAGGCAATATAGATACCTTATTATGTCAGGCTTGCGCGCACGCGACGGTTACAGTTTGTTACCTGTTTTTGATTCTGAAGTTCGGATAAGATCTCCTCTGGAGGAAGTCCCATGAGAGACAGATTACATTTGGGAATTGATGTCGGATCTGCAAGTGCAAATACGATTATTATGAATGACGAAAAGGATATCCTCTTTGAAGAATATACCCGGACCAAAGGTCAGCCGCTCGAGACGGTTGCCCGGGTATTGGGGGAAGTGTTGTCCCGTTTCTCGACTGAAAGCATGGCGACTGCCTCTTTCACCGGGTCAGGCGGGAAACTCCTGGCCAAGTTGTTGAAGACGAATTTCACAAATGAGATTATCGCCCAGTCACGGGCAATAGCGTTTCTTCATCCCGAAGTTCGGACCGTAATCGAAATGGGCGGAGAGTATTCAAAGCTGATCATTCTCAAGAACACGAACGACGGGATGGAAATAGAAGATTTTGCCATGAATACCCTTTGTGCCGCAGGAACCGGCTCTTTCCTGGACCAGCAGGCAGCGCGCCTTGGATTGTCCATAGAAGAATTCAGCCGCATGGCCCTGGAATCGAAGTCGCCTCCACGCATTGCCGGCCGCTGCAGCGTCTTCGCCAAGTCCGATATGATTCATCTCCAGCAGGAGGCCACGCCGGTCTGTGACATAGTTGCGGGACTGTGCTACGCAATGGCCCGGAATCTAAAGGGCAACATCGGCAAAGGAAAGAAATTCCACAAGCCTATCTCGTTCCAGGGCGGAGTAGCGGCGAACCTCGGCGTCCGCAGGGCCTTTTCCGACATCCTGGGGCTCGAAGACGGGGAACTGATCATTCCAAAATATTTCCTTTCCATGGGGGCCGTCGGGGCGATCCTGCTCACGCTTGAGGACCCGAACTATGTGCACGAATTCCAGGGAATAGGGCCGCTCCTCGACTACATCAAGAACAGAAGCGCTGAAGTGGTTCATCATAAACCTCTGAGGCTCCCTGATCCGGGAAGTAAAATCCCGGCCGGCCATGTACGGAAGATTAAGAGGGAAAGGACCAGGGCGTTTCTCGGAATAGATGTCGGTTCGATAAGCACCAATCTTGTGGCGCTGGATGAGAATAAGCGGGTCCTGGCAAAGCGATATCTGATGACGGCAGGCAGGCCCCTTGATGCGGTGAAACAAGGCTTAAAGGAGCTCGGTGAAGAACTGGGCGATCTTGTTGAAATAATCGGCATTGGAACAACGGGTTCGGGCCGCTACCTCACCGGCGATTTCGTCGGAGCGGATGTCATCGTAAATGAGATCACCGCACAAGCCACGGCTGCCGCGGATATCGATCCGGAAGTCGACACCATCTTCGAGATAGGCGGGCAGGATTCAAAGTATATCAGCCTGCAAAACGGCGCGATTGTGGATTTTCAGATGAACAAGGTCTGCGCGGCAGGTACGGGATCATTTCTTGAGGAGCAGGCCGACCAGTTGAGTGTTTCGATTCGGCATGAATTTGGAAGCCTGGCCCTGGAATCAAAGACCCCCGTCCCCCTTGGGGAGCGCTGTACCGTATTCATGAAGTCCGATCTTGTTCACCACCAGCAGAGGGGCGCGGAAAGAGCCGATCTCGTTGCCGGTCTTTCCTATGCCATCGTGCAGAACTACTTAAACAAAGTCGTAGAAGACAGAAAGATCGGCAAGAAAATATTCTATCAAGGGGGAACCGCGGCAAACCTTGGTATCGTAAGCGCTTTTGAAAGCGTTCTCGATCGGGAGATCATCGTGCCCGAGCATCACGAAGTCACCGGGGCAATCGGGGTTGCGATCCTTGCCCAGAGGGAGCGCGTCTGGGAAAAGAGCAAGTTCAAAGGATTCATGCTGAGCGAAAGAAAATACACCACGGATTCCTTCGAATGCAAAAGCTGCCCCAACCGCTGCGAGATTAAAAGGGTACGAATTGAAGGAGAAAAGCCTCTCTTCTATGGGAGTCGTTGTGAAAAGTATGATGTGGGACATGAGGCCGACAAGGGAGCGCATCTTCCTGATCTGTTTAAAGAAAGAACCGACTGGCTCTTTGAAAATCCCCCGTCGCCCTCCTCTGACAAAGAAGGGAAGGGGAGATTTTCCGCAAAGAAAAAACCGAAGGGACGAATCGGAATACCGCGAACGCTCTACATGTACGAGCTCTTTCCTTACTGGCGGGCCTTTTTCGAAAACCTCGGATTCACCGTAGTGCTGTCTGATGCAACCCATAAGCAGATGATACATAAAGGACTGGAACAGATCGTATCTGAAACCTGCTACCCGATCAAGGTGGCCCATGGGCATGTGCTTGATTTGATCGAAAAGGGCGTGGACTATGTATTTCTGCCGAGCATAATCGAGATGAAATCGGAAAAGATCACTTCCGGTCTGGGTTTCGTCTGTCCATATAATCAGGCATTGCCTTATCTGATGCGATCGGCGATCGACGTTGAGTCCCGCAACGTACAAGTATTACAACCCATCTTGCGGTTTGATCAGGAAGGCAGGCAAGTCCGGCGTGCTTTGCAGAAGATGGGCGCCGATCTGGGAATATCACTGTCCGGAATTGAAAAGGCCTGCGCCGCGGCAGAGAAAGCTCAGTCGCAATTCTATAAACGTACGGCCGCCAGAGGCCGAGAGATATTGGAATCAATTCCGCCCGGTCAAAAGGCCATTATAGTTTTAGGCCGGCCCTACACTGCCTGCGATCCCGGAATTAATCTGAACGTGGCGGCCAAGCTGAAGAAGCTTGGAATACTGGCCATACCGATGGATTTTCTGCCGCTCGATGATTCAAGGTATCTTGAGCCGGCTCAGACCATGTACTGGCGCTACGGGCAAAAGATACTCTCTGCGGCCGAATTGATGCGGGATAACCCCAATCTTTATGCCGTCTATCTTACGTATTTCGCTTGCGGACCGGATTCGTTCATACTCCATTTTTTCAGAGAGAGCCTTAAGGGAAAGTCCTATCTTGAGATTGAAATAGACGAGCACAGCGCTGACGCCGGCGTGCTCACACGTCTGGAAGCGTATCTTGACAGCTTGAAATATGCAGTTCCCGCCAGGGATCAAAAGACGGTCAGGAAGAAAGTTTTTAAGGCCGGGATCGAACGAAAGATGATCTACATCCCCCCGATGGCCGACCATTCCTATGCCATTGCTGCGGCTTTCGAGGCATGCGGAGCACGCGCCGAAGTATTGCCGCGTTCGGATGAAGAGACGCTGCGTTGGGGGCGGAAGCTGACGTCCAGCAAAGAATGCTATCCCCTGATCCTGACCACCGGCGATATGGCGAAAATGGTCCATCGAAGCGACTTCTATCCGGACAAATCGGCATTTTTCATGCCGTCCGGGAACGGGCCGTGCCGTTTCGGGCACTACCACAGTTTTCACCGCATGATCCTGGACAGTCTGGGATTCCCCCAGGTGCCGATTTTTGCGCCGAACCAGGATGAGACATTTTATGATCGACTCGGCATGGTGGGGAAAGACTTTCCCCGGCTTGGATGGCAGGGAATCGTTGCCGTGGATCTCCTGGAGAAAAAACTGCGGGAAGTCAGACCGTATGAGAAACGAAAGGGAGAAGCCGATGCCGTCTATCGCCATTCGCTTCAGGAGGTCTGCGGGGCTCTTCGAGAACGGAAACCCCTCAGTAAGACATTAGCGCAGGCCCGCAGGGATTTCGATCACGTGACCTTAAACGGGTTTGGCGAGAAACCGATCATCGGCATTGTCGGTGAGATCTATATACGATCGAACGAGTACTCGAACGAGGGAATAGTACGCCAGATCGAGTCATTGGGAGGCGAGGCCTGGCTGCCGACGATAAGTGAATGGATACTCTACATCAACTATACCGCAAAAAGAAGAAGCCGCCGTGAGCGAAAGTTCAAGGATCTCTTACGGCTGAGTCTCGAAGAACGGTTTCAGTTGAAAGATGAACACAGGATGTCCGAAGTGTTCAACGGGGGATTGCGAAATTTCCCGGAGCCAAAAATAGAAGATTTGCTTTCATACGCTCAGCCCTATATTGACTCATCCTTTGAAGGCGAGGCGGTGCTCAGTGTGGGAAAGGCGCACGACTTCCTGGCAAAGAAGGCCAGCGGGATCGTCAATGTTATGCCTTTTACCTGCATGCCCGGGACGATAGTGAGCACGATACTGAAGCGGTTCCGAGAGCAGCACGACAATATACCGTTCCTGGCGGTTTCTTATGATGGTCAGGGGGAGACCAATACCCGGACCAGGCTTGAGGCTTTCATGTACCAGGTCGGCAATTACAGGACTTCGGTTAGCAAACGTGGATAAACGCAGATTGAGGGACGTGGACATAAATAATTATCCCATCTTGCTTGTCTTTTGATCCGGCTTCTGTGTTGCATCAAGGGTTACATATCCCGATATGCGCCCCTTGATGCGCCTTGAATCCGAACCAAAATCCAGCGCAATATTGGGACAC
>JAZDGK010000129.1:0-2344 GCA_043806955.1 Pseudomonadota bacterium
CCACCTAACTGGGCTATGCCGGCCTCCATGGAGTTTCTGGTTCTGGTGGATTGCTCAAAAAACATGAGAAACATGGTCTTGTATTGCAGATAGGGGGTAGGAACACCCATGGCGAATTTTCTCTTGAAGTCAAAAGAGACCTCCAGCATCGTGTCAACTTCTTCTTGGGTGAAGTCCTCAACATCGATAAAATGCCTCCCGCGAAATATGGATTGCATAGCTAAGTCCTCCTTTTAGAACGATGAACCATGAACTCTTAACGATGAACCGTTCATCGTCCGTCATAGTCGGTCTCCGTCGGACGCTTGCCTCTTTATTCTTGCTGTGCCAGGATAGGTATGAGTCGTCATCTTATGAGCGTACCGCCTGACATACAACTGAGGAATGACGGCATACATTGCTGCGGAATTGACCAACTCTCTTTTCCAGGTCTTTTCATCCGGAGCATGGGCCTGATCTTCATGGCCGGGACCAAAACCTATGCACGGAATGCCGTATCTTCCCATGATGGAAACACCGTTGGTGGAGAATGTCCACTTGTCCAGTACCGGCTCTTCGTTAAACAACCCTCTGAAAGCAGCCGCCAAGGTTAAGCACACAGGATGATCCTCTTCAACCAGCCAGGTCGGGAAGTATGCGTCGGCGGGATACAGAAGACCGGTCAAGGAAGGCCTTTCATATCTGTACATGGATACTTCGGCGCCAACCGCTTTTACGGAAGGGAGATTCTTAATCTGTGCCACAGCGTAGTCAGCGTCTTCTCCTGCGGTCAGTCTTCTGTCTACAGAGATCCAGCAACTATCGGCAACCGTGCATCTTGACGGAGAAGTAAAGAAGATCTCCGATATGACCAACGTGCCTTTCCCTAAGAAGTCGTCCCCGGTGAGTTTTTCATTTAGCTCCTCTAACTCAAGGAGTATGGGAGCCATTTTGTAAATGGCATTATCGCCGCGTTCGGGCGCCGACCCGTGACAACTCAGGCCCCCTGTTGTGACCTTGATTTCCATTCTGCCCCTCTGACCCCGGTGAATCCTGCCGTCAGTGGGCTCGGTAATAACCACAAACTCCGGCAGAAGCTTATCCTCGGCGATGATATACTGCCAGCACAAGCCATCGCAGTCTTCTTCCTGCACCGAACCGACCACCATCAGGGCATAGTCACCTTCGAGACTCAGTTCTTTGATGATCTTTCCCGCATAAACCGCAGAAGCCATGCCGCCCTTCTGGTCACTTGCCCCGCGGCCAATGATTATTTCATCATCTTCATATCCTTTGAAAGGATCGTAATTCCAGTTTCCGGGATTTCCTACCCCCACGGTATCGATATGGGCATCGATGGCAATCAGGTGCTTTCCATTCCCCGTGTATCCTCCGATGGATCCCCCAATGGATCCCCCAATATATCCTAAGACATTTCCCATGGGATCAATGGTCACTCTGTCAAAACCCACCTTTTCCATCTCTTCCTTGACTCTAAGGATAACCTTTTCTTCCTGGCAGCTTTCGCTGGGGAGGGCAATCAGGTCTCTCAAAAACCGAGTCATTTCCGGTTGGTATTTTCGGGCTAACTCGAGGACTCTGGGAAAGACCTCATCCAAGATATTTTCCCCTTCCTCGGCCAGGCAGTGTTAAAGCTTTTTTCGGACAACGGGTGGCGCAGAGACCGCAGCCGAAACACTTTTCAGCGTCAATCACTAATTTCCCTGAAGAAGATATCGCTTCGTACACACAACTTGTTTCGCAGAGTCCGCAAAGATTGCACTGTTTCTGGTCCACCGCCGGCACATCCCCTGCTGTCTGAAATAGTCCCTCGCTCATCCTCCGATGGACCAGCCCCCTGATCTCACCTACGTCAGCATAACCCTGGCTGTCCAGAAACTCTTCCAGTTCTTTAGCAATTTTGCCATATACGGCAGGCCCTTTTAGAATAGCCGCGGTGCAAACCTGAACCGCTGAAGCTCCGGCCATAAACATTTCTGCAACGTCGCGGCCGCTTGTGATCCCGCCAACGCCAAATATCGGGATTTTTGCAGCCTTTGCCGCCTCATACACACAGCGGACAGCCAGTGGCTTAATAGCGGAGCCCGACAACCAGCCGTAGCCTTCATTGCTGCCCATCAGCGGCAGGCCGGATTCCACATCGATTGCCATACACGGGCCGAAAGAGTTAATCATGACGAGCCCGTCCGCCCCTGCGTCTTCCACCGCTCTGGCAATCTCCTGAATGTTCGGGTGAGGGCTCATCTTCATAAAAACCGGAACCTGAACTGCCGCCTTCGCTGCTTTTAAAGCGCTAATAATCGGGGATACATCATCCCCCACGTAATGAGTAGACAGCTCCAGC
>JAZDGK010000130.1:0-2504 GCA_043806955.1 Pseudomonadota bacterium
CTATTAAACCTTTTGAGGGCAAGCCCGAGCCAACGGCAGCCGACCTTGACAGTGAGCTGCTCTTTACCGAACTCGGAAAGACGATGTCCACCCCGTAATAATTTATACACTTAGAACTTTAAACTTTTGTAAGGAGGATATGAGCTATGGCATTACCAAACAAACCTTTAGGTGAACTCCCCGCAGTAGAAAATCCGGAAATTGCGGAACATGAGTGTGATATACTTATCGTGGGCGGCGGTATGGCTGCCTGTGGAACGGCCTTTGAAATTAGAAAATGGGCCCCGGATGCAAAGGTCATTCTTGTAGACAAAGCTTCCCTGGAGAGAAGCGGCGCGGTAGCCCAGGGTCTTTCGGCCATCAACACCTATCTGGGTGAAAACGATCCGGCTGACTACGTAAAGATGGTTAGAAACGACTTGATGGGTATCGTCCGTGAGGACCTTATCTATGACCTGGGTCGTCACGTGGATGACTCTGTGGATCTTTTTGAGGAATGGGGCCTCCCGATATGGAAGCAGAAAGGCGACGAAGGCAAGACCCTGAAAGAGGGCGGCAAGCCGGTTCGCTCCGGTAAATGGCAGATCATGATCAATGGCGAGTCCTACAAGTGCATTGTGGCTGAGGCCGCCAAGATGGCCTTGGGTGAAGAGAACATCAAGGAGAGGATCTTCATCGTAAAGCTGCTCCTGGATGCCAATAAGCCCAACACCATTGCCGGCGCAGTAGGCTTTAGCACCAGGGAAAACAAGGTTCACGTCTTTAAGTGCAAGACCATGATGGTAGCCTGTGGCGGTGCAGTCAACGTCTTCCGGCCGCGCGCTACCGGTGAAGGTATGGGCCGGGCCTGGTACCCGGTATGGAATGCCGGTTCCACCTACACTATGTGTGCCGACGTTGGCGCTGAGCTGACCATGATGGAAAACCGCTTCGTGCCGGCCCGCTTCAAAGACGGCTATGGTCCGGTAGGCGCCTGGTTCCTTCTCTTCAAGGCCAAGGCCATGAACGCCCTGGGTGAAAACTACATGGCAAAAAATAAGGCCATGCTGGAAGAATATCCGCCCTATGGACTAGCCAAGGTCCCGGCCACCTGTTTGAGAAACCATCTCATGCTGAAGGAAATGTTAGATGGTAAGGGGCCGATTATTATCGATACGGCTACGGCCCTGCAGGAACTGGGCAAGACCATGACTCCAAAAGAGTTCAAGCATCTCGAGGCCGAGGCCTGGGAAGACTTCCTGGATATGAGCGTGGGACAGGCTGGAATCTGGGCCGGTATGAATATCGAGCCGGAAAAGATTCCGTCCGAGATTATGCCCACCGAGCCCTACCTCCTTGGTTCGCACTCCGGCTGTTGCGGCATCTGGGTAAGCGGTCCGAATGAGGACTGGGTGCCGGCGCATTACAAATGGGGTTATAACCGGATGACTACAGTTAATGGCCTCTTTACGGCTGGTGACGGTGTTGGTGCCTCCGGGCATAAATTCTCCTCCGGTTCCCATGCTGAAGGCAGGATAGCGGCCAAAATGATGGCCAGGTATATGCGGGATAATGCCGGCTTTGCTCCGGCCCTGAAACAGAGCGCAAAGGAACTGGCTGACGAGATCTATAAGCCGGTAAAGATCTACAACCAGTTCAAGGGCGCCAGCACCGCTGCGGACGTCAACCCGAACTATATTAAACCAAAGGGCTTTATGCTCCGTCTGATCAAGGCTTCGGACGAATATGCCGCGGGCGCTAACGCTATGTACATGACCAGCGGGCCCATGCTGAAGAGATGTGTGCAGCTTCTGGAGTGGCTGCGCGAGGACTCTGAGAAATTGGCGGCCGGTGATCTCCATGAGCTCATGAGGGCCTGGGAACAATATCACCGTCTGGGGACGGTAGAGTCCCATGTCCGCCACATGCTCTTCAGGGAAGAGACCAGATATCCGGGCTTCTTTTACCGGTCAGACTTCCCGAAGGTTGACGAAGAGAACTGGAGGTGCTTTGTCAACTCCAAGTACGATCCCGAAAAGAAGGAATGGACGGCGTTCAAGAAGGAGTGGAAGCAGATCATTCCGGACTAATCGATGTCAGAAAGAAGTGTTAAGCACGTAACAAAATGATAGACCAATGCCTCCAGGCGTCGTGAAAGGCGCCTGGGGGTTTTTTGGTGTCCTTAGAGCGAGAAAAATCGACCATGGAGGAATAGCATGACATCTGGAACAGGTCCTATGAGCGGAACCATATTGGTAGTCGGTGGGGGGATTAGCGGATTAACGGCTGCCCTGGAGGCGGCAGAGGTGGGATATGATGTTATATTAGTTGAGAAGAATCCGTACCTTGGCGGCCGGGTAGCTCAGCTAAACAAATATTTTCCGAAGCTATGTCCTCCAACCTGTGGCTTGGAGATTAACTTTAAAAGAATCAAGACGAACCCCCGTCTTAAGTTTTATACCCTGGCCGAGGTGGAGAAGGTTTCAGGGAGTCCCGGCAACTACGATGTGTCTGTGAAAATAACC
>JAZDGK010000131.1:0-10038 GCA_043806955.1 Pseudomonadota bacterium
TAGTACGAGAGGACCGGGATGGACGAACCGCTAGTGTTCCAGTTGTCACGCCAGTGGCATCGCTGGGTAGCTACGTTCGGACGGGATAACCGCTGAAAGCATCTAAGCGGGAAGCCCACCTCAAGATTAGATATCCCGTGGCACAAGCCACCTAAAGACCCCTCGGAGACCACGAGGTTGATAGGTCAGGTGTGTAAGGCCAGTAATGGTCTTAGCTTACTGATACTAATCGGTCGTGCGGCTTGACCATAATTTTTCTATAATCTGGTCGGTGTACCTCATATTTATTTGTCAATTTTATGTGAGTTATCGGATTTCCGGTGGCTATGGCGAGGATGAAACACCCGTTCCCATTTCGAACACGGAAGTTAAGCTCCTCAGCGCCGATGGTACTGCTCGGGAAGCTGGGTGGGAGAGTAGGTCGTTGCCGGGAACTAATATACGAGCCCCGGTCCGCGCTAGGCGGATCGGGGCTTTTTTTATTCCGGAGGTGAACGGTGGGAAAGATATCACGGGCTGTGTTGAGTGTTACTGATAAATCGGGTTTGGCTGATTTTGCAAAAGGCTTGGCCGGGTTCGGTGTTGAGATTTTGTCGACGGGTGGCACTGCAAGACTATTGAAGGATGGCGGTGTGCCCGTCGTCGATGTCTCCGCGTATACCGGATCACCGGAGATACTGGGGGGGCGGGTAAAGACGCTGCATCCGAAAATACACGGGGGAATACTTTACAGGAGGGATGATCCCGAGCACGTAGGGCAGGTAAATGGATTGGGGATTCCTCCAATAGACATGGTGGTAGTAAATCTCTATCAGTTTTCTAAGGCCGTGGCGAGACCGGACATCACACTGGATGAGGCCATAGAGCAAATCGACATTGGTGGACCGACTCTGCTGCGGGCTTCTGCGAAGAATTTCAGGTTCGTGACCGTCGTCTGTGATCCCGGGGACTACACGTGCGTATTGGGGGAAATGGAGCGGGAGAAAGGTGGGACCACAATAGAGACGAGGTTCATGCTGGCGAGAAAAGTTTTTGAACTTACGAACTCGTATGACGGGACTATTGTCGAGTACTTGAGTCAAAGAAGTGTGTGATGCCTCGACGAGACTCTTTTTGAAAAACGATGGAATGGTGGGGTGAGATCGGAGAGGCTGGATGTACGCTGCTACGCTTTTTGAGCCCAGCATCCCATTATTCGAAGTGGCCGGTTAAGAGATACCTTATCAGCCTCTCAGCCTGGTTAAGAACATATTGACTCCTTTAAGGCCATATATTAATAATACTTCCCAGCATTGATGCAAGTGTGTCTTTCATTGGGTCCAAGGCGGTTTGTTCCAAACCTGCTGGGACCTTTCGACGGATTCAGGCCGAAGTCGATTCCAAATGAATCAAATATTAGGAGCCTGCCGGACCTGTGTCGATAACGACTCCAGGAGGCTGTCCGACAACTGATGATCTACTGCGGAAAGCGGGGGGAAACGGGCCGAAGCCCTTTCTTAGTCTGAGAGATTCCTAAATGCGGCCCCACACAAATGGGTATCCAGAATGCTTGCTGTGAAACAAGACGCGGATAGGCGGGGTTTTCTAACCCCGCCCACAATGGACGCCTCGGTCGCCGGGCGGCCCTGGAAAGGGCCGCCTATCCGAAGGGCCGATTAGAAGGTGTCCCCATCTCCCAAATTCAAATGGATACCTTATTCTGTGGAACTGTACTAGGGAATAGCGGAGAGTGAAAAAATGCGTACTGACTTAGTGCACGCCAACGCGGGAGAGCTGACGTACGAAATTCGCAATATTGTAAACGTGGCTGAGAAGCTTCAGGCTTTGGGCGCAAAGACAAACATGGAGAATATTGGCGACCCTATTGCCAAAGGGGAGAAGATTCCCTTGTGGATGAAAGAAATCGTCGCTGAACTGACCATGGAGGACTGCAACTACGGGTACTGCCATACGCGAGGGTTGCTCGAAACGCGGAAGTTTCTGGCTGACCGGACCAACATGCGCGGGGGGGCGCAGATCGGCCCCGATGATATTCTGTTTTTTAACGGGTTGGGCGAAGCGATCGCTAAGATATACGGAATGTTGAATTCTACGGCCCGAATACTCTGTCCGGCACCCACATATTCTACACATTCCTCTGCTGAAGAGGCCCATGCCGGGGCAAAGCCGGTCTCTTTTAAGCTCGGTCCTCGGAATAACTGGTACCCGGATCTTGATGAAATGCGCAATTGTGTAAAATACAACCCGGCTATAGCCGGAATACTAATTATTAATCCGGACAACCCTACCGGAGCGGTCTATCCACCCGAAAGTCTGAAAGAGATCGTCAGCATAGCCAAAGAATATGATCTCTTCCTGATCTGCGACGAAGTATACATCAATATCGTATACAACGGACAGAAGACGGTTCCGATATGTGATGTGATAGGTGATGTGCCCGCGATCGCCATGCGCGGTATTTCGAAGGAGTTTCCCTGGCCCGGCTCACGCTGCGGGTGGATTGAAGTCTACAATGGACATAATGACCCTAATTTCGAGAGATATGTTCAGTTCCTTCTTAATGCAAAGATGGTTGAGGTCTGCTCAACCACTCTTCCCCAGAAGGCCCTTCCCAGACTGATGAGTCATGAAAAGTATCCGGAGTACTTGAACGAACGGGTCTCTCGCTATGAAAAATTCTCCAATATTGCCTACGAGCGTCTGAAAAAGGTGCCCGGTATTCTGGTCAATCGCACTAATGGCGCCTTTTATATGAGTGTAGCTTTTGAAGAGGGCCGGATGAACAGCGAACAGGTACTTCCCATTAATAACGAAGATGTCCGCCGGCTTGTAGAAAACCTTGTCAGTGCCCCTGGCGTGAGCCTCGATAAACGATTCGTCTATTACCTTCTGGGTTCGACCGGCATCTGCGTTGTACCGCTCACCTCTTTTTCCACGGATCTTCAAGGCTTTCGTGTTACACTTCTGGAAAGAGACGAGAATGAATTCAGAAGAATTTTCGACGTGCTTGCGGGGAGTATAGAAAGCTATCTGAATTCCTAAGAGCCTGTTGGATCCGATTTGTTGGGTTTCACTCCGCTCAACCGAACCTGCATGTATGTAATTCGCGGGGTTGGCGCGGCCAAGACTCTCATCCCGAAGCGGGTCTCCGCGTATGGTCGCTTCGACTTGCGAGTTGAGGACTCATGGTTATGTAGTGCGGAAAGTGGGGGATGATCCCCTAAGTCCGATTTGGGATGGCCGTGGGTAAAGAGCGTAACCGTCCATGTCGCGATTTTTCAATGTGCTGCTATTGGCCGCTTTCAGCCGGGTGCAAGCAGAAGTGGGACTCAATTCTATTCCAAACCTAACCCATGGCCAAGATCATGTGGCGCAGTCGCCCTCGGCTGTGAACCGGCGTGATTTCACAGCCGAGGGCGGCTGTGCCACACAGATGTCTTCTCGATACCGACTTGATTCAACAGGCGTTCGTATCAGCCCAGTCCCACTTCTACTTGCACCCCTTTCAGCCATTCATATTGACTTTTTTGCTTCTATACGTTAGAAAACATTTAGTCTATTCAAAATAATCAATTACTTAGACCCTCTTGCAAAACTGTGTTTCGTGTTCCGAGTTCCGTGTTTCGGGCTAAGAAAACTCAAGACGCGGAACCAGAAAAGTGAAGGCGTTTTCATAATGTTAACTCGTAACGCGCAACTCGTAACCCGTAACCTGAGCATCGAGTACGAGTGAGAGCACAAAGCAAAGACGGGACTTTTGCAAGAGGATACTTACATAATTGTTATTCCGAGACGGCAACCTCCTGGGTTGCCATCTCCTTTTTGAAGGAGCAGAATTGATAAAAGCTATACGCGGCTTCAGGGATGTCTTGCCGGAAGAGACGCAGAAGTGGCAATTGATGGAAACCAAGGCTCGCGAGGTTTTCGGCAGCTTCGGTTTCAGAGAAATCCGTCCGCCTCTTCTCGAAAAAACAGACCTTTTTCTGCGGGCGATAGGCGAAGCCACGGATATCGCAGAAAAAGAGATGTATACGTTTACGGATCGAAATGGTGAGAGTGTAACACTTCGCCCTGAGGCAACTGCCTCGGTCTTGAGGGCTTTCATTGAACACTCGCTGTATTCTCAGGAAAGGGTGCACAAGCTGTACACCATAGGCCCGATGTTTCGTCATGAGCGTCCGCAAAAGGGCCGCCACAGGCAATTCCATCAGATGAATGCGGAAGCGATCGGAGAGGAGAGTCCGCTGGCCGATGCGGAGATTATAGCCGTGGCCATGCGGATCATGGGTGTTCTCTGCGTAGAGAATAAAGAGTTGCAGATGAATTCCCTTGGCTGTTCGAAGTGTCGGCCGCAATACCGCCAGGAATTGCAAGTATTTCTCGAAGAGAAAAAAGATGAACTCTGTCCTGACTGCAGGAGGCGAGCGCAAACCAACCCGCTTCGAGTTCTGGACTGCAAGGTGGAAGAGTGCAAGGCCGCTCTTGGCGGAGTCCCTTTGATCCTGAACCGGCTCTGTCCGGAATGCACCCGGCATTTTGAAACGGTCCAGAAATACTTAACCTCGTTTGGTATTTCCTTCAGCGTTAATCCCCTGATGGTGCGCGGACTGGACTATTACTCTCGCACCACCTTTGAAATCGTGAGTTCTGCATTGGGCGCTCAAAGTGCGATAGCCGCCGGAGGCCGATATGACAGGCTGATAAAGGATCTCGGAGGCCCTGAACTGCCTGGAATAGGGTTCGCGATCGGGATGGAAAGGTTGTTTTTGCTGCTGGGTGCTTCCGAAGCGGGCGCTGAACCTCTATTGTTTGTTGCCGCTTTGGGTGAGAAGGCATTCGAATTGGCCGTGAGAATTGTGTATGAGGCAAGATTAGCCGGGGTCAGAGCAGAGATGGAATACGATGTTTCGAGCATGAAGAGCCAGATGAGACGTGCAAACAAGCTTGGCGCACAACTCGTTTTGATTGTCGGTGACGAGGAATTGGCGTCCGGCAAGATCATAGTTCGAGATATGAAAACGGCCAGGCAATGGAATGTCCCTTTGGATAGCGATGTTGCTGCGTTTGTTCGGGGAATTGGAGACGAATTGAGGAGATCTGTTCGATGATGAGATCTGATAACTGGAAAAGAACTCATGACTGTGGTTCGCTTCGCACAACTGATTTGGGGCGGAAAGTCGTTCTTATGGGATGGGTTCAGCGGAGCCGCGATCATGGCGGGCTGATTTTTATCGATCTTCGCGATCGTGAAGGCATAACCCAGGTGGTCTTTAATCCGGCGATCAATACGGCAGTCCATGCCGTAGCAGAATCCCTGCGGAATGAATATGTCATAGCCATATCGGGAGGGGTCATTGCCCGGCCGGAAGGCATGCAGAATCCGGAGTTGAACACCGGAGAAATAGAGGTGGTGGCGGAAAGAATTGAGATCCTGAATACCGCAATTACCCCTCCCTTCCCTATAGAAGAAGAAACAGGGGTGTCTGAGAGTTTAAGGCTCAGGTATCGGTATCTGGATCTCAGGCGGGGAAGCATGGTATCGAACTTTAGAAGAAGGAACCAGGCTGCCTCTGCAATACGGAGGTATCTGGAGGAGAACGGATTCTGGGAGATTGAAACGCCATTTCTTACCAAAAGCACGCCGGAGGGGGCGAGAGATTATCTGGTTCCGAGCAGGGTGAACCCCGGCAGGTTTTATGCACTCCCCCAGTCTCCCCAGTTGTTTAAGCAGCTTCTGATGATCGGGGGTATGGATCGTTATTACCAGATAGTCCGCTGCTTCCGGGATGAGGATTTGAGGGCGGACCGGCAGCCGGAGTTCACTCAGGTGGATATGGAGATGTCATTCATAACCGAGGAAGACGTCCACTCGATAGTTGAGGGCATGATCGCCTGTCTGTTTAAAGAGGTGCTCGGTATCGACCCTGCGATACCCTTTGCAAGACTCTCTTATCACGATGCGGTCTCCCGGTTCGGCACCGACAAACCGGACACCCGGTTTGGGCTGGAGATACAAGATTTGTCTTCCCAGTTTATGGATTCCAAAGTAAAGGTTTTTTCAGAAGTCGTGAGCAAGGGCGGAGTCGTAAAGGCCATTCCCGTGAGAAACAGCCATGATTTTTCACGAAAGGAACTGGATGACCTTGTAAGCTTTGTAATCCGGTACGGTGCCAAGGGACTCGCGTGGATAAAAATCAAGGCCGACGGCTGGCAGTCGCCGATTGCAAAATTCTTTTCGGATCAGGAACGCGAGGACCTCAGAGAGCGTCTGGACCTCAGGCCGGGAGACATTGTATTCTTCATAGCAGATGCCTTCTTGACAGCCTGCAACGTAATGGGAGAGCTCAGACTGCATCTTGCCAGAGAGCTTGGCATTATGCCGAAGGACGGGTTTGGTTTTGTATGGGTAAATGAATTTCCGCTGCTGGAATGGGATGAGGATGGAAAACGCTACGTTGCGGTTCACCATCCCTTTACCGCGCCTATGACTGAGGATATAGAGAAACTGCAGGCCTGTCCGGGCGAGGTGAGATCGCGCGCATATGATCTGGTGCTGAACGGTGTTGAAGTCGGCGGCGGGAGCATCAGAATCCATCAGGTCGAGACCCAGCAGAAAGTCTTCAGTGCGCTGGGCATAGGAGAGGAAGCAAAGGATAAATTTGGGTTCCTTCTGGAGGCTTTGGGAATGGGCGCCCCGCCTCACGGCGGGATTGCATTTGGTTTGGACCGGCTTCTAATGCTTATGTGCGGGCGGTCCACAATTCGTGATGTCATTGCCTTTCCGAAGACACAGAAGGCGGTTTGCCTGATGACGGATGCCCCTTCTTCGGTCAGCATGATGCAGTTGGCCGAGCTGTATTTAAGACCGGACTGGAATGAGAAGAAGTGATGAAAAGACAGTGCTGAGTACTGAGTGATTTGATTTTGGATTTCGGATTGGGGATTTCGGAATGAAAAACACGAATACCACTAAGGCGAAGACACAAAGAACCATTTCTTCTAGTTTTGAGTCCTCGCCCGGCGAATCCCCGCCGTATGGGCGTATTGGTTGCTTTCTGATTCGGTTTGCATTTTTTTGATGCGAATGCAGAATTTTTGGTGCTGGATATGAATAACGAGGTAGCGTCCGATCGATGAGAAAGATGGACGGATGAGTGAGAAGCTTGAGCGCGGTTTCTAAATCCGCAATCCGCAATCAAAAATCCGAAACGCCTGGGGGGTGGTTTTTAGTGGCTAAGTGGAATAAGTCTAAACGAGTTTTGGAGCATGAGCACACCAAGTTTTGGTGCCATGAACTTGTGGATGTATCCGAGCCCAACCTGCAGCGAGACGTATTTCCCTACCAGGAGATATGCCGCATAGACTTTGACCACAAAATCATAGCCATTGATCCGGCGGAAGAGATGTTCATTACGGATACTACATTCCGTGACGGGCAACAGGCCCGGCCTCCTTATACCGTGGAACAGGTATGTGCCATTTTTGACCTGCTCCACCGCCTGGGAGGTCCGAACGGACTAATAAGGCAGACCGAATTCTTCCTGTACAGCGAAAAAGATAAAGAAGCCGTACAGCGGTGCATGGAGAAGGGATATCGTTATCCCGAGATTACCGGGTGGACGCGGGCCAGGGCAGAGGATTTAAAGCTCGTAAAACAAATGGGCCTGAAAGAGACCGGGATTCTGACCTCCGTCTCGGACTATCATATATTTTTTAAGCTCAACAAGAAACGTTCGGAAGCGATGAAAGGCTATCTGCGGATTGTTGAATCGGCACTTGAGCACGGCATTATTCCCCGCTGCCATTTTGAAGATGTCACTCGGGCGGATATTTACGGTTTTTGCGTGCCTTTTGCGATAGAGCTCATGAAGCTTCGGGAGAAAAGCGGAATCGACATAAAAATCAGACTATGTGATACGCTGGGTTATGGTGTAACCTATCCCGGAACCGCTTTACCTCGCAGCGTGCCTAAGCTGGTTCGGGCCATGATTGATGATGCCGGGGTGCCGGGCCAATCCCTGGAGTGGCACGGGCATAATGATTTTCACAAGGTGCTCGTAAATGCCGCAACTGCCTGGCTTTACGGATGTGCAGGAGTCAACGGCACACTGCTGGGATTCGGGGAACGGACAGGCAATGCCCCTATCGAAGGACTGGTTATAGAATACATAAACCTGGTCGGGCAATCTAACGGGGTAGATACAACGGTGATAACCGATATCGCCGAGTACTTCGAGAAAGAACTGGCATACCATATTCCCGCCAATTATCCATTCATCGGCTCTGACTTCAATGCTACGCGTGCCGGAGTGCATGCGGACGGCCTGATCAAGAACGAAGAGATTTACAATATTTTTGACACAGGGAAACTGCTCAAAAGACCTGTAAGCATAGTAATCGGGGATAAGTCCGGCACTGCCGGCATAACTCATTGGATTAATAATCGTCTCTGTCTTGCCGAGGATACCAGGGTGGATAAGCGGCATCCCGGGATCGCTGCCATTTACAAATGGGTCATGGAACAGTACGAGGACGGGCGGGTAACGGCTATCTCCAATGAGGAGATGGGAATGCTGGCGCGCAAACACCTTCCCGAACTGTTTATTTCCGAGTTTGACAAACTTAAAAGGAAAGCTGCCGACCTCGCGGCCCATTTGATAGAAGAAATAGCGGAACGAGAAGAAATCAAAACAATGCGGGCCAAGACGCAGGAACCGGTTCTGAGGAAATTCCTCGCGGCCAATCCCTTCATTCAGTTCATATACATTACCAATACCGAGGGTCGAAAAACCACGAAAAACGTGACACACGTCAAAGACCGTGCAAAGTATGAGAACTATAAACTCGACAGGGACTTTTCCGACCGGCCCTGGTTCATTAATCCTCTCCAGGATGGGAAGGTGCACGTCACCGATTTTTATACATCAAAAATAACTGGAGCGCTTTGCATAACTGTTTCCGCGCCTGTTCGCAACGACGACGAGGAGATAGTGGGCGTTCTTGGCTCGGATATCCGTTTTGAAGACCTGGCCAAGATGGAGAAGGAAGAAGACATTTAGATTGCGGATTTCGGAATGCGGATTGAGAAAAGATGGAAGGTGAGAAGGTGGGATTTGCCAAATTCGGAATGCTGGATTACAGGATGAAGGTTAGAAGGATGTTATGAAGTTAGCAGTAACCGGCAAAGGCGGGGTGGGGAAGACTACTGTATCGGCTATTCTTGTCTATCTTCTTGCCCAAAAAGGAACCAAGGTCCTGGCCATAGATGCAGATCCCAGTCCGCATCTGGCCGATGCCCTTGCGTTTCCGGAGGCGGAAAAAATCACACCGCTTGCGGAAATGAAGGATCTCCTTATGGAGCGATCAGGAAGCGCCGGAGGACCTTTTTTTAATCTTAACCCCCGTGTCGATGATTTACCGGATCGATTCACAATAAAACGCGGCAATATTCATCTTATGGTGCTGGGTTCCGTGCAAAAGGGCGGGGGCGGCTGTGCCTGTCCGGAAAACATAGTTCTCAGAACACTGGTCAGAAAGCTTTTCCTTTCGGATTCGGAGGCCGTGGTGCTCGATATGGAGGCCGGTGTCGAGCATCTGGGACGTGGAACCGTCCAGGCCGTAGATGCCCTGATCGTAGTTGTTGAACCCTCGCGGGGGAGTATCGAAACGGCTTCAAAAATCATTCGTCTGGCTCAGGAGATAGGACTGAAACGTATCCTTATCGTGGGAAATAAAATGCAGAACGAGGCGGACAAGGAATACCTCCGCAAAAATATAAAAGACTTGCCTGTTGTCGGTTTTATGCCGCTTGATCCCAAAGTTCTGGATGGAGAAAGGCAAGGCATCCCACCATTCGAGGCCAGCCCGGCGTTGAGGCAGGCGGGGGAAAACCTATTGAAGAAAGTACTGAGTACTGAGGGCTGAGTCTAGGACTGCCCTTTACCCATAAGTCCTGCATAGCATTGTGAATGGGCAGAATTATGATCCTCTCCCCCAGGATGGTGGAGAGGAAGTTATGCTGCTACTTCAATAGCATAT
>JAZDGK010000132.1:0-8904 GCA_043806955.1 Pseudomonadota bacterium
GCCTCAGGTTGCTTCCCACCCCGCCTCGCGGCGACGCAGTTACCTTCGGCTACCGGGATCGGGCATCTCCCGGAAGAGGATTTGCACCTCTCAGGTCGCGCCTGCTCGCAGGCGCACTAGGGTGGGCTCTGCCCACCGAAACGGCAATCGCGGATTGAGAGTCATCCCGGTCGCCTTTGCGGTGGGCAAAGCCCACCCTACGGCCTTTCTTAATTGGAAATTGGTTATGGAGCATTCGACATTGGACATTGATTCTAAGAAGGTGCAATTGAAAACTCCTGAGCCCATTAGGATGCGTTACGAAATAACTGTCACATCTTGCTAGTCTTTTGGGCCGTATTCTGCGTTGCTTAAGGGGTCACATACTTCAGTATGCTCGCCCCTTAAGCAGCCTTGAATACAGCCCAAAATCCGGCGCAATCTTGTAACACTCATTCGTAACGCATCCTAAGTTTTGCAGGTTGCATTGAAGCTTCTTGAGCTGTCCTGTATGGAAGAAGAATTAAGACAGATTAGAGACGAAGCGCTGAAAGCCTCGACCGGACCGCAGAACCGTGAGGAATGGGAGGTGTTGCGCGTAAAGTATCTGGGCCGAAAAGGACTCCTTTCCCAGATTCTGCGTAAGGTGGGTAGCCTGCCGGCTGAAGAGAGACCAAGGATCGGAGAACTGGCCAACGCCGTAAAAATGGAGATCGAGAGCGCTCTCGAAAAGCAGCTTTCGGGATACGCTCTCAACGAAAAACGGATTGGTCCTGAAATAGACATCACTCTGCCGGGGCGCTTTGTATCCCCCGGCAAGCTTCATCCCATAAGCCAGGTTACCGCTCAAGTCTGCGATGTTTTTGAGAGGCTCGGTTTTACCATAATGGAAGGACCGGACGTCGAACTGGATTATTACAACTTCGAGGCTCTCAATATCCCTCGCGATCATCCGGCGCGGGACATGCAGGATACTTTTTATGTTTCCGATAACGTGCTCCTTCGCACGCATACCTCTCCAATACAGATTCGAACGATGGAGAAACATTCCCCGCCCGTGCGGATCATAGCGCCGGGCAAGGTATATCGTTGTGATTCCGACCTTACGCATACGCCTATGTTTAATCAGGTAGAAGGACTCATGGTGGACAAAGGCATTTCTTTCGCAGATTTAAAAGGCATACTGACCATATTTATCCATGAGGTTTTTGGTGAGGATACTTCCATCCGTTTTCGGCCAAGCTTCTTCCCGTTTACTGAGCCGAGCGCGGAAATCGATATCCGGTGCGTAATATGTCGCGGTTCAGGTTGCCGGGTCTGCTCTCAAACCGGATGGTTGGAAATCATGGGTGCCGGATTGGTTGATCCTGAGGTTTTTAGAATGGTCGGTTATGACCCGGACGAGGTGAGCGGATTTGCTTTTGGCATGGGTATAGAGCGGATTGCCATGCTCAAATTCGGGATTGATGATATACGGTTATTCTATGACAACAATCTTCGCTTCCTGGAACAATTCTAGGAGGCTGTTGGACTTAGGGGATCGTCGCGAGGAAGTGGAGGAACGAGACCAATAGTAATCTGATGCTCGATACTGGATGCTCGATATTTGAATACTTGATACTCTATCCAGCATCCAGCATCGAATTCCTCGGATTGGGGCCGTTCCCCCACTTCCGCAGTAGATCATCCCTAAGTCCGACAGGCCCCCAGCAGCCTCTCATCTACAGAATGCAGATGTTTTGACCTCCAAGGCGCAAAGACACGAAGACAAAAAAACGCGGCGATGCGTGTCTTGATATCTTAGGATGCGTTACGAAATAACTGTGACATCTTGCTAGTCTTTTGGGCCGCATTCTGCGTTGCTTAAGGGGTCGCATACTTCAGTATGCTCGCCCCTTAAGCAGCCTTGAATACAGCCCAAAATCCGGCGCAATCTTGTAACACTTATTTCGTAACGCATCCTTAGTGGCTGATCGCAACAGGTTTTCTTATGCGCATAAGCTTGAACTGGCTCAAAGAATATGTGGACATTGATGTTCCAGCCGAGAATCTGGCTGAAAGGCTTACCATGGCCGGCCTGGAGGTCGAGAGCATCGAATCGTATTCCGGCAACCTGGATCGTGTCCTGGTTGGTCTTATTACTGAAATAGCTCTCCATCCGAATGCCGAAAAACTGTTTCTTTGCAGGATCGCGGCTGGGGAGAATGCGTACCGGATCGTTTGTGGCGCGGAAAACATACGTCTTGGAGACAAGGTGCCCCTGGCGCTTGATGGGGCGATTATTTCAGGAAAGACTGTTTCAAAAAGCCTGGTCAGAGGCGAGGTATCCGAAGGAGTGTTGTGTTCTGCCGGAGAACTCGGTCTCGGTCAGGATTCATCCGGGATCATGATCCTTCCAGATGATTTGCAGCCCGGGTGGCAACTGGCACAGGCTATCGGGCTCGATGACAGGATTTTGGAAATCAGCCTTACTCCCAACCGGGGCGACTGCTTGAGCATACTGGGAATTGCCAGGGAAGTCGGGGCTCTTTTGAACAAGAGAGTCCGTTATCCCGAGATAAAACTTGCGGAAGGAATCGAGGACATTAAGGGGGCCGTTTCCGTTGCAATCGAGGCGCCCGACGCGTGTTACCGCTATTCCGCTCGAATAGTGAAAAATGTGGAAATAGCCGAATCGCCTCTTTGGTTGCGCGTGCGGCTGCTCGCCTTGGGGATAAGGCCAATCAACAATGTGGTGGATATTACCAATTATGTTCTTATGGAATATGGACAGCCTCTGCACGCCTTTGATCTGGACCATATAGAGGCAAATAAGATTATCGTCAAAAAGGCAAGTGAGGGTTCCACTTTTGAGACACTTGACGGAATCAGCCGGACCCTTTCTCGAAGCATGCTGATGATTGCTGATCCAGAAAGGGATCTCGCAGTGGCCGGGGTCATGGGGGGGAAGAATTCCGAAATCGGCCCCGATACGACATCCGTCCTTATCGAAAGCGCTTATTTTGATCCCGTCTCCGTCAGGAGAACAAGCCGGCGCCTTAATTTGAGCACGGAATCGTCTTATCGTTTCGAAAGAGGCGTTGACATTGAGGCTGTAGTTACGGCGCTGGACCGCGCCGCGGCACTGATGGCCGACCTTGCAAAAGGACATGTTTTGAAGGGTCATATCGATGAATATCCGACTCAGAAAGAAAGAAAGCCGGTTTCAATGGACCTGAACCGCGCCAACCTGCTGCTCGGGACAAGTCTGGAAAAAGGCGAAATGCGGAGGCTTCTCGAAGGCATCGGGGTTGGAGTCCGGGAAACAGACAAGAACGGATTCAGCCTGCTGCCGCCATCATTTCGCTACGATCTTGAAAGAGATATAGACTTCATGGAAGAAATGGCGCGCCTCAACGGCTATGACAGGATACCGGTAAAGGTTCCGGTCTCTTCCGTGACTATGTCGAAGCGTAAGAAGGAACGGACGGTTGGGGATATTTGTCGATCGGTTCTCATAGGTCTTGGATTTTATGAAATAATTAGTTATAGTTTTATGAATGAGAAAACAATTGATCGCCTGAATATCTCAAATGACGACCGAAGGCGGCGATTTGTAAGGCTCCTGAATCCTCTGACCGAAGATCAGTCTGTACTGAGAACCTCTATGATTCCCAACCTGTTAAGCATCGTTGCCGGCAATCAGCGCCAGGGGAACCTGAATCTGAGCCTGTTCGAGGTGGGAAAGGTCTTTCTCGCAAAAGACAAAGAGGAGTTGCCCGATGAAGAGACGCATCTGGCAGGACTCTGCGCGGGCTTGAGATATCCGGAAGGACCCCATTTCCCTGAAGAAAAGGCCGACTTTTTCGACATAAAGGGAGCCGTTCAGGCTGTGCTTCAGAATACGGGCATCGAGGACTATGAGCTCGATAACATGGTTCAGGATGCGCCGTATTTGCATGCAGGAGCAGCGGTCCGGATCGTCGGGAAGCAAGGACCTCTGGGGTTTATCGGTCAAGTGGATCCTCCCGTTTGTGAAGGGTTTGGTCTCAAGGATACTGTCTACGCATTTGAACTGTTTTTTGACGAGCTTGTTTCGAGATACACCGGCCGGAAATGTTTTAAGCCGCTCCCCAAATACCCCGCAATCCTGCGGGATATTGCCTTTGTCGTCCCCGAGAGTGTCCCCGCCGGCGAGGTTATGGACGAGATTAGGGACAGATGTGGGAATCTTCTGGAAAAAGCGTTTGTTTTCGATGTCTACCGGGGCAAACAGATAGAAAAGGGATATAAGAGTCTGGCCCTTCGGCTTGTTTATCGCTCCCTAGAAAAAACATTGGAAGATGAAGAGATAAATGTTATTCATACCGGAGTGTTGAGCCACCTCGTCTCTCGCTTCGAAGGGAGACTGAGAGAATAGCATATATAGAAGGAGTAGTTGATATGACACTGACCAAAAAAGAGATCGTAGAGCATGTCCATTCGAGAATCGGGTTCCCACGTCAGGCTACCTCGCAGATAGTAACGGCCATATTCGATATCTTCAAAGGGGAATTGCTGGAAGGGAGTAACGTAAAGATCGCTAATTTTGGGGTCCTGAAACTTCGGGGGAAGAAGCCGCGTCCGGGACGGAACATGCGTACCGGTGAGAGTGTTGAGATTTCAGCCCGCTCTGTCGTTACTTTTAAAGCCAGCAGAAAACTTCGTGATATTCTGAACAGAAGGTAAGATCCATCTTCGCCGATCGAAGCTTCTGCCGCGGGCTGCGGAGTAGTCTCCGCACCAGGGGCCTGTCGATCTGCCGGACGGACTCCGACGCGAACAGCGGAGTCCAGCGCTGTTGCAGGTATTCATGAAACGCTCGTTCCCGGACAAGCTCTATTACAAGATAGGTGAAGTCGGTCAGATCGTCGGGGTAGAGCCGCATGTATTGCGCTATTGGGAATCAGAGTTCTCTGAAATCAGACCATATCGCCCTCCATCAGGCCAGCGTTTGTACAGAAAGGCCGATCTTGAAATCGTGGCAGAGATCAAACGGTTACTATACGAAGAGGGCTTCACGATAGCAGGTGCCCGAAAGGCTTTGGCCCAGTACGTACGCGGACAATTGGAACTGGGATTCGAAAGCAAAAGGACCAAGGATCAGGAACTGCTGGCTGAAATAAAACGAGAGCTGTTGTACCTGGAGCAGATGTTATCCGAACCTTGATTCGACAGACGCTTGTTCCATTTGAGCCCGGCGTCTTATCCTCCGCTCTTAGGGCGTGCTCAGAAATAACTTGGCATTTTATGCATCACAGCTTCAGGACAGCTTCGTCCGATCCTCAACTGCAAAATCCTCGAAATAGAACGACTATTCCTCCGGTTTTGCAGTCTCGGATCAAACAAATCTGACCTAAATCTGAGCGCCTAAGTCCGACAGGCTCCTAACTGATCCCGTCCGGAAACTGCCGTCTCCGGATTGGCGCTATCGCCGATCAGCAATCAGCCGTCCGTAAACATTCCGAATAGACAATGCATTAAGCTGAAAAGCCGATAGCGGGCCCGGACCGACTTATGAGCCTGTCCGTTTGTGGAATGAAGCAATATGTTTCGACTTCCTGTTAAATGCGATTATGCAAGATCTTGATAAATCCGCACCATTGGCCGATCGTGTGCGGCCGAGCATTGCGGCGGAGGTCGCCGGCCAGGAACATATCCTTGGTGCCGGTAAACTCATCAATAAACTGCTTAAAGCCGGAGAGATCCCGTCGCTCATCTTTTGGGGCCCGCCGGGTTCGGGAAAAACCACTCTGGCGCTGTTGCTCGCCCATGCCGTGAATGCTAAATTTATGGCTTTTTCAGCCGTCCTCTCCGGAGTCAAAGAGATCAAGGCCGTAGTTGCTGCTGCAGAAGAGGAGAAGAGAGTCTCCGGGAGGAAGACAATCCTGTTCGTAGATGAGATCCATCGCTTCAACAAGGCTCAGCAGGATGCCTTTCTCCCGCACGTCGAGAGCGGGTTGATCACCCTGATTGGCGCTACGACTGAAAACCCTTCCTTTGAGGTCATCGCCCCTCTTCTTTCCCGCGTGAGAGTGGTTGTTTTGAAGGCGCTTGGCAGGGATGCTTTGAGGGAGATAATAAATCGCGCTCTGACGGATACGGAACGAGGACTTGGGGCGATGCGCGTCAAGCTCGATCCGGAAGCTTTGGAACACGTGATTTCCATATCTGATGGTGACGCCCGATTTGCCCTTAACAGCCTTGAGACGGCAGTCATGCTCACAGAGCATAAGGCGGACGGGGTCCGCGAGATTACGGTGAATACCGTTGAAGAGGCCCTGCAGAAAAAGGCCCTCCTTTATGACAAGACAGGAGAAGAACACTACAACGTGATCTCGGCCCTGCATAAGAGTTTGAGGGGGAGCGATCCGGATGCGGCCTTGTACTGGATGGTCAGGATGCTGTCGGCAGGCGAGGACCCACTATATATCGCACGCCGCATGATCCGGTTTGCCTCCGAAGACATCGGCAATGCCGATCCGGCTGCTTTGGACGTGGCTCTGGCCGCCATGCAGGCCTACCATACCCTCGGGAGTCCCGAGGGAGAGCTCGCTCTGGCCCAGGCTGTAATTTATCTGGCAACTGCACCGAAGAGCAATGCCGTCTATCTCGCCATGGAAAGATGTCGAAAGGACGTGGAAAAAAACGGCAGTTTGCCTGTTCCGCATCATATCCGGAATGCGCCCACCAAGCTTATGAAAGAGCTCGGTTATGGCCGCGGCTATAAGTACGCCCATAATTTCGAAGGTGCTTTGGCTTCTCAGGACTATCTGCCGCCGGAGATTAAGGGCCACGTTTACTACCAGCCTACCAATCGTGGTATGGAAAAAGTCATAGGGGAACGACTGCGAAAATGGCGCGAGTACCTTTCTTCTTTGTCAGATCGATCTTGATTCATTCAGAAGAATGACAAATGCAGGAGGCTCGCAGGACAAGAGAATTAAGGCTGAAGCCCCTTGTTTTTATTGTGTTGCGATTGATGATGTGTATAATGTTTCGAGTTGCGGGCCTATGCATTTCGGATTTCGGATTTTAGATCGCTTGGATACGCTGACGGGCAAGTGAACGGAAGAAACCAAACAAACCAAACAAACCAGCCATACCCGATGAACGCTATTTAGAGGTGACTCATGGTTAAGAAGGATGACAGGGACTTGCCGGCGGCTCAACGAATCCGGTTGGATTTCAGCTATGCCATGTCTGACTTTGTTACTCCGGATCACGGGATCAGTCGGGAGAGTATCGAATCGCTGAAATCTCGCATAGTATCCGTGCATAAGGAGATAATGGCCAAGAGGGAGCAGAACCTGCTCGGTTTTTATGACCTCCCGTACGGCGAGAAGGATGCGTCGAAACTGGCGAAGGCCGGTCGAAGGATCGGGAAATCCTGCCGGAATTTTGTCGTGCTCGGTATCGGCGGATCGGCCTTGGGTGGGATGGCCCTTCACAGGGCACTGAATCATCCGCAGCACAACTTATTGCCAGAATCAGCGCGAAAGGGTAAACCGCGAATTTTGTTCGCAGACAATATCGATCCTGACGGGTTTAACGGTATTCTGGATCTCCTGGATCCGGAAGAAACCATATTTAATGTCATAAGCAAGTCCGGCGGTACCGCTGAGACCATGAGCCAATTTCTCTACATTCGAGACAAACTCACAAGAAAGCTTGGGAAGGAATCCCACCGTTCCCACGTCCTGATCACTACGGACCCTGAGAAAGGTAATTTAAGGGAAATCGCCGATCGAGAAGGATATGAAAGGTTCCAGGTCCCGCCCGCAGTAGGAGGGAGGTTTTCGGCCTTGAGCGCTGTGGGCCTGCTTCCGGCTGCTGTTGTCGGTATCGATGTAGTGTCTTTGCTTGCAGGTGCCCGGGACATGGACGGGCGTTGCAAGAACCCGAACGTCTGGCAGAACCCGGCCTATATGAACGGTACTATGTATTATCTGGCCGACGTCGAAAAAAAGAAGAACATAGTGGTCATGATGCCTTATGCTGACAGCCTTTACAGCGTTGCCGACTGGTTCAGACAATTGTGGGCGGAGAGCCTGGGAAAGAAGCTCGATCTTAAAGGGAAACCTGTCTGGACGGGTCAGACTCCTGTTAGTGCGCTTGGGGCCACAGATCAGCATTCGCAACTCCAGCTCTACATGGAAGGCCCGAATGACAAGATAATCACGTTCCTGGTGGTGGAAAAATTCCGCACGAAGGTCGCTATTCCCAGGGCTTTTCGTGATATGAAGGGTTTGGCCTATCTTGGAGGCCATTCCTTGAATGAGCTGATCAGCATTGAACAGAAATCGAGCGAGGTCGCTCTGACCCGGAACAACCGGCCCAATAACACCATTGTTCTGCCCGAGATCAATCCTTTTACTATCGGCCAGTTGCTCATGATGCTGGAGATACAAACCGTTTTTGCCGGCGGACTGTACGGGGTGAATCCTCTGGATCAGCCGGGAGTCGAGGAAGGAAAACAATTTGCTTACGGCCTCATGGGCCGGAGCGGCTTCGAAGAGAAACGGGCGGAGTTCGAGGCGAGGCCCAAGAAGAACGAAAAATACTTCATTTAGTACAGACAAGAGAGACTCACCGCAGAGCACGCTGAGAACACAACAGATTTTTTCACCACGAAGGACACGAAGAAGTATTTATCATCAAGAGAGAAATGATTCCCTTCGTGATCTTCGTGTGCTTAGGAGCCTGTCGGACTTAGGGGATCGTCACGAGGAAGTGGAGGAACGAGACCAAATATTCACGAATTCTAGGCGCATAGTGTTGCTATGCAACGAAAATTCGGGGATATTTGGGCCGTTCCCCCCACTTCCGTAGTAGATCATCCCTAAGTCCGACAGGCTCCTAGTTTACAGATTCTCTCAATTCTTTTATGACTTTTTCACTAAGATC
>JAZDGK010000133.1:0-2311 GCA_043806955.1 Pseudomonadota bacterium
ATGTGAGACGTTCTTTATCAAAACGGATTTAACAATCGTGTCGAGGGCCCGGGAAACCCCGAAGTTGTCTCCCGCACATGTGTCCGCTTTTCCCTGGCCGCGGCTGTCCGAGAAAACCGCGAATCGAAAAATCTCATCCTCAGCGTTGCAGCCCGCGGCAACAAGGAGCAGCAGAAAAACAGTGATAAAAATGGCAAGACGCTTCATCGGTTCTAACCTTTCGGCACTTTCGGGAAGGTCGGATATTCCAGGGTTTGTCGTGAAGTGCGGCCCCTCTATTTGCCGGCCTTTTCCGGCCTGTGGGAGGGTTCGTCTACCACGATCTCGTTCCTGATCCAAACAGCCTCTCGGTATTTCTTCAGACGCCTATTCACCTCACGCTGGTATCTCCCTTTGGTGAAGAGCAGCTCATCGGGGTGTTCCCGATCCCACTTCTGACTCTTTTCTTTCAACTCCTGTTCGATCTTCTCTTTAAACCCCTCGATGGGTCTGGTTTCCAAATGATAGATCGCGTATCCGTTTTTCTCGCGACAAATGTAGTAGATTCGTCCGTTATCCGTAATCTTGATGGAAACCAGCTTTCCTGAAGTTGGAACCTTGGTGTAAATATTCTCGTACCGGATGGATCTAAACCCGCCGAGCGAGTTTTCAGCCAGACCGAAGTCAGTGGCCTCAGCCGGACAAGTCGCAAAACCGGCCATTATAATCACAAACATGGCTATCTGTCGCGCTTTCATGGTTCCCTAATTTCCTTCAGTTTTGTTCAGGATTTTTCTTTCAGGCCCGTGTGTTTGCGAGACCTCACAGGAGGGCTGTTTCTATCACATCTGCCAGTTCCATGAAATTCACATTCATCTCGTTCTCGATGTTTCTGTCTTCCCCGGGGGCGTAGGACACGCCGAAGGTCATGTTTACTTTTATCCCTTTTGTCCGGCAGTACGCGGCCAACGATGGCTTTGTCATCACCCCGATGAGAAAAGCTCCCGCTGCCGCGGCCCACTGGAAATGAGGTCCGTCACCCCCACTGTCTCCCATTACGATCACTTTTTGCGGCGGCAAGTTCAGTGAGCGGGCCAGTGCTTCCGTGACCCTGGGCTTGTCTTCAATCTCCAGGATCTCATGCACATAACGGCGGTCATCCTCAGCTTCGGCAAAGCTAATCATGGGATTAGCCGCAACCACCGGCACCAAGGGGAGGAGCCCCTTTTTGAATGCCCGCTGGAAATATGCCTGCGTGTTTGTGGTGTTGATCATGAACAAAATGTCGTGACTCAGGCACCATTCGATAAGATCGGGCACACCCGGATAAGTTTTGAAGGAGGCTTCCAGGTACGCGTCCATCTGTTTTTCGGTGAACCGAGCAGGAAGCATCCCCTTTAACCGATGCGCTGCCTGAGAGAGAGATATTTGGTTCCCCGTGTATTCGCGGAAGATGCTGGAGAGCTCTGTTGCGAGTTCCGGATAATTAAAGGAGATAGGGTCAAACGGGCCGTTGGGCGAAAGGCATTCACTCCAATCCGAGGAGACCACCGCCTTATATTTTCCGTTGGTTCCAATCATTCCGAACCCCCATGTGTTGTCATCCTGACCTGCGCACGTGCGTCCAATTCCGAACCGCCTCGTCTGACCCGAAATTCCTCCAGAAAAGTCTCAAAAGCAACCTTTTTCCTTGGGAGAGGCTCAAGAAGGATCGGTATTTGAATTCAGCGGCTTTTATTCAAGCCGAAACTTCACTTAAGGGTGTTTCTGATTGATCTTTAAGAGGATACTGGATATAATTAAAACTGGCATATTTTCTTCCGGAGAGATCATCATGGCGAAATTGGAAGAACTGGTGACCCCGACTGAGCTCTTAGACGCCATAAGAGACGGAGCACTCAAACAGGAACTGGTAAAGAAGTACCGCACTTCCGACCAGCAACTGGCAATGATCCTCCTGCCCTTTTATAGGAATGGCAAGCTGACAAAAGAAGAGTTTAACGACTTTTTCAAAGGGTTTCCTCTGCGATCCCAGGCAGAGAGTGTGGAAGGCGGTTCCCCGAGCGGCGAGGATTCGCTAAGGCCTGCGGACGAGCCTCCCTCACAAATTCTCCGTGCACTGTCAGAAGTTGTTGAAAGCCCCACGGTGAAGGACGCGGAGCCGGAGTCTGGTGTCTCCGAGAATGAGACCCCCTTGAACAAAGCCTTGCCGTCTGAAACTAATGAATTGCAGCAATCTGCGGGCGCCCATATGGCATCCCCAACTCCCCCCCGGCCCGAAAGCGTGCGACAAGAAGCCGGAGCCGACGGAATTGGAATTGGCGCCGCGGAT
>JAZDGK010000134.1:0-5514 GCA_043806955.1 Pseudomonadota bacterium
AGTTTTTTGGTGAGACTCTGGGTTGCCGGCTTGAGGAGATTGAGAATCTGGCCTCAGCCGGTTTTGATTATCTCTTTAACAGCTCAAAGTGGTGGGATTTTCAGGACGAATGGTGCCTCGAACAATATGAGAGCAACCGGCATATTGCTCCTTCAGTGAGTTTTCCGGAAAGTCACGATACGGAACGGCTTGCGGCAGAAGTGAACGGCAACATGGATGTAGTGAAACGAAGCTATGCGTTTGCGGCGGCTTTTTCTGCGGGAATAATGATGCCTGTCGGCTACGAATACGGTTTCCGAAAAAGACTTCATGTAGTGAGGACCGATCCGTCGGATTGGGAAGAGCCGGGTTTTGACATCAGCGAATTGGTCAGAGCGGCCAACAATATGAAGGCATGTTGTCCCATCCTGAATGAAGAGGCCCCGATCCGCAGGATGCCGGACCAGACCGATTCCGTAACGGTCCTTCTGAAATGCTCGGAGAGGAATTCGGGGAAGGCATGTATAATCATTAACAGGGATGTGGAGCAGTCTCGACTCATCAACCTTCCGGCATTCTTTGATTCAGTAGGCACAGCCGAAGATCAAATTGAAGATATTTCGCCGGAAAACAGGATCAGCCTGCCCGGCCGGAGTGAATGCCTCCTCGGACCGGCTGAGGTAAAAGTCTTTCATATTCTACACAGAGATTAGACCGGGAGCCTGTCCACGCTCCAATGAAACTTTGACAAGACCAACGCAAGCAGAACAGGGGGTGAGATAGAAATCAATTGGAGGATTTGACTTTCTTCTCCGCGTGATTAACTTGGCAGGTAATGCACTCGGGGCAGAAAATTTGTCTTGCGAAACCTGACGGTTTGTGATAAATATAGATTCTTTCTTGACTTGTGAACCGGCAGAAGTGCGGCAGCACGTTCTGCTGGCTTTTTTTATTTTATATTCTAGGAGCCTGTCGGGCTTAGGGGATCGTCACGAGGAAGTGGAGGAACGAGACCAAATATTCACGAATTTGAGGCGCATAGTGTTGCTATGTAACGAAACGTCGGGGATGTTTGGGCCGTTCCCTCCACTTTCCGCAGTGGATCACCCTAAGTCCGACAGGCTCCTATGTAGGTGATTAAGTGGAAATCAAGCAATACAAGAGAAAAATACTAGATGCCGCCAGTGAGAAAGGCGAAATTACCTACGAGGGGCTGAACGATCTCCTTCCAGAGGATGTAAGCGATCCTGCCGAAATAGAAGAAATACTGGAATTCCTGACTGAAAATGAAATAGAGGTAGTGGGAAAAACATCTGATATATCCTCACCGGAAACGGAATGGCCTGAAGCTGAAGAAGAGGAAGAGCCTAAACATGAAGCCGAAGTGCCGGAGCTGGCCGAAAAGGCTGAAGAGGTTGAAAAAGCAACTGAAACTACGACTACTTACTTGAGAGAGATGGGTCGGTTTGCTCTGCTCACACCGGAACGGGAAGAGCAACTGAGCCGCATAATCCAGGGAGGATATGAAATTCTGCTCAAGACGGTTCTGGAACGGACCGGCAACGAGCCGGAACTTAAGGCGATTCATGATCGCATAAAAATCTGGCGTGACCGCGATCCCTTACTGAAACCGAAAAAACAGCACCTTAATTTTCTTTTGAAGAGTGTTCGAGATCTGGCTTTTAACTACCCGGCACAAAAGAAATATAAGAAACTGCTCGACAAGGTAAGTCGTATTGTAGATGTTATTGAAGACGCAAAAAACGAGATGATTAAAGCCAACCTTCGTCTCGTAGTGAGCATTGCGAAAAAATATATGTATCAGGGGTTAAGCCTTTCCGACCTTATTCAAGAGGGCAACCTGGGTCTCATGCGAGCGGTACTTCGCTTCGACTACAGCAAGGGCAACAAATTCAGTACTTATGCCAGTTGGTGGATAAGACAGGCTATAACCAGAGCCATCCTGGATAAAACGAGAACAATCAGGCTTCCGGTCCATTTTCTGGAATTAAGAAGCCAGTTTTTCAAGGCATACTATGCACTTTTGAAAGAACTGGGGAGAGATCCTACTCCGTACGAAATTGCAGAACGGACAGGATTGTCACTAGACAAGATAATCTCGATACTGGAAGCGTCGCGGGAACCGATTTCCCTGGAGACTCCGGTCGGAGACGAAGACAGTACACTCGGTGATTTCATCGAGAATCAGAAAGCTCTTTCTCCTTTTGACGCAGTCAAAGACAAGGAACTTTCCGAGCGGGTAAAGAGCATCCTGACCACGCTGAGCCCACGTGAAGAAAAGATCATTCGTCTAAGATTTGGAATCGGAGAGGATGCCGAATACACCCTTGAAGAGATTGGGAAAAGATTTAATGTCTCCCGAGAGAGAATCCGGCAGATCGAGAAAAAGGCCCTGAATCGGCTGCGTCATTCGACCCGGAGGGATAAGCTTAAACATTTTCATGATTGAAGATTGATCTAATCGACCACAGGCAAATGAAAAGGGCTGACCAGCGAGAGGCTGATCAGCCCTTTTTTATTTCGCTTTATTTCTTTCCTGTTGAGGCTCTTGCAAGAGCCCTACCTCCACTTCTTGCGCTTACGCGCAGTCGCAAATGAGTCCGGATATGAATATCGAATATCGAACAAGGAATTTCGAATTATGAAGTTTTCTGATTATTTTGTCCTCAACTTTAGGCACTTTGGTGCACTTTAGGCACTTCCCTATATCCTTCGACATTCATCATTCCTTGTTCGATATTCGATATTTTGAACTCCGATAATCAGCCGAGTCAGACCGAGCATGTGCAGTCACGGAGTTTTGCACGAGGCGCTTATTTTCTCGCTTTAGCCAGCTTGCTTCCGCCCCGCCAAACGTAGACTATGGGACTGGCCACAAATATCGACGAATAAGTCCCGACAACGACACCTATGAGAAGGGCAAGTGCGAAATCCCGGATAACTATTCCTCCAAAAAGGAGCAAAGCCATGACAACCAGAAAAACCGTAAGCGTCGTAATGATGGTACGACTCAGTACTTCATTGATGCTGACATTGATTATTTCACCGAGTGACAGCTTTGGCTTCGTACCGAGAGTCTCTCTGATCCTGTCGAAGACGACCACAGTGTCGGTGAGCGAATAACCGGCAAGAGTCAGCAGCGCTGTTACGATCAGGAGGGTAATCTCCTTGTCCATTATGTAGAAAGCGCCGAGGACGGCTAAAACATCATGAAACGTCGCTACTGCCGCGGCCACTCCAAACTTGATGTCAAAACGAAAAGCCAGATAGGCTATGATTCCCGCTAACGAGAGACCGATGGCGATAAGGGCCTTCTCTCGTAATGCCTTGCTTACCGAAGACCCGATTTCGGTGCGGCCTTCCAGGGTGAATCCCTTACTCGGCAATTCGCGGGACAGGGCGCCGGCGATACTGTCGGTTAAGCTTCCGACATACTTTTCAGACTTCTTTGCCCTTACAAGGAGCACATTTTCATTGGTAACTTCTTGAAGCTCAAGATCTGCGAGGTTACTGCGGACCAGGACCTGCCGGACAGCATTTACATCAAAAGACTCTTTAGCCTTGAACTGCATCATTGTGCCGCCGGAAAAATCAACCCCCAGATTAGCTTTGCCGCGATAGAGCTGGACAAAAGCAATCAGACCGACAAGAACCAGAACGCCGGAGAACATAAACGCATATTTGCGCAGGCTGATGAAATCGATATTCGGCTTGTGAAGGAAAGTGACAAAATTGAGCTTGTTCAAAATGCGCTTGGCTATCGCATAATCATAGACCACTTTGGTCCCAAAAAGCGCAGTAAACAGGTTGAATATTACGCCGATGCTAAGGGTCACGGCGAAGCCTTTTATCGGCCCTGTCCCAAAAAGGAAAAGGGCAAAGGCCGTGATAAGGGTCGTTACGTGGGAGTCGATTATGGTCCACAGGGCCTTGTCGTACCCGCCGTCCACACCCGCCTTGAGGGGCTTGCCGAGCGCAAACTCTTCCCGCATTCTCTCGAATATGAGGATATTGGAGTCAACCGCCATACCTATGGAGAGGATTATGCCGGCAATGCCGGGCAGGGTGAGAGTTGCACCGAATACGGACAGGGCCGCGAACAAGAAAAGTATGTTCAAAACAAGGGCGAAGTTTGCCAACAGTCCGGAGAATCGATAATAAAAGACCATGAAAACGACCACGAGGAGTGTTCCCACAATACCGGAAAGGAATCCCTTGTTGATGGAATCGAGGCCCAGAGAAGGGCCTACCGTGATATTCTGAATGATGTTAACCGGTGCAGGGAGTGCACCCGCCCGGAGGACGATGGAGAGATCATTGGCCTCTTCCATGGAAAACCGTCCCGTAATCTGAGCATGGCCGCCGCCTATTCTCTCTTTGATGACCGGCGCCGAACGGACGACTCCGTCCAGAATGATGGCCAGCCTCTGATTAACGTGGGCGCCCGTTATCTGTTCAAAAATCCGTGTACCCCGATCGTTCAGTTCAAGGGCTACATAAGGTTCGTTGTAGTCCCCTCCAATCTTGACCTCGGCATTTTTTACTGCATCTCCGGTCATCATTACCGTGTCACGAACCAGGACGGGGATCTTTTCTGAAACACGCGTCTCCTTGTTTTCGCGCTTCTCCATAAAGATTTCTGTATCGGGCGGGAGGAGCGGACGAAGTGCACGATTCAGATCTTCCGGACTGTAGACCGGTTTCAGCCGGCCGGAACGGACCGCATCATCTATGAGAGCGCCGAGATTGAGTCGCGTGGTGTCGTCCACCAGCTTAAACTCGAGAAGCGCCGTCTGGCCGATCAGGGCAGTTGCCCGTTTGGGATCCTTGACTCCAGGAAGTTGCACCACTATTTCGTTCTCACCCTGACGCACGATTACGGGTTCGGCAACCCCAAACTGGTCTATACGGTTGCGGATAATCTCCAGACTGTGATCAACGGCATTCTCTCTGACGTGATCTTCGAAACTATCCTTCAGTCCTATCACGATCTGGGGGAATGAACCCTGCATGCGTGACGATACAACTTTCAGATCGGAAAAATCTTCGCTTATCAGTTTTCGGGCTTGAGTTTCGGCGTCCTTATTGGGAAGGGAGAATGTCATTTGACGCAAGCTGGGATTCCCCACCTGCACCGCGGTTACACCCTTTTTCTGGAGGGCATCCTTTAAGTCGCGAGCTGAAAAGACAAGGCCGTTTCGAATAGCCTGTTCGACATCGACATCAAGCACCAGATGCATTCCGCCCTGGAGGTCAAGTCCCAACCTGAACCCCTCGGCGCCCATGTATTTCTTCCACCACTCGGGCATATTCTTGTTGAACGACGGAAGCACAAGGACCGATGCCAATATGATCAGCAAAGCAAGAAGTATAAATTTCCACCGCAGGCCTTTTGGCATAATTTGTTTTCTCCCCGTAATGAATTAGGATAACATTGTTCAGATTCTTGCGACCAAGAAGTAAATATACTAACTAATATCTTATGTTTGCAAGATTTTTTTGATTTTTAATCCC
>JAZDGK010000135.1:0-7086 GCA_043806955.1 Pseudomonadota bacterium
GGGATTTGGCCCACCTATTAAGTCAGTATTCGTCTCCCCAATCCCCGCCTCCTTCAGCACTCCCTTGATCATCCTGCCGCTGGCGTCGTAGATTTCTATCTGGTGGTTACCGTCGGCAAGGGCGGTTATGTCAGCATTTGCACCGTCTATAAACGCCCCACCACTCTCAGTCGCACCCCCATCAACTGCGGAGATGCGAAGGCCGGTGACGGTGCCGCGATATTTAACTGGCTGAGGTGCAAGTTTCAACATATCAATACCTCCTTATTCCGCTACCCAAGAGCCAGATACGGTAGTAGCCATCCAATCCCACGCACTTGCACCTGTTTGAAACGCTACGAACTGAATAGCATTCCCCGCTGCCGCACTTGCTACGCCTACATAATGACCGTCTGTATCAACTACACCATCAAGATAAATCGCATCTGAGGCGTTTGGATCGAGACGGAAATATTTTGCTACTGTGGTGCCAAGAATGACGGTGAAGTTCATTCCCGCAGTGCAGGCAGGAAGAGTAAGCACTGCATCATCGGCCTGTCCATAGTTATTGATTAGCCCACCATAAACCTGATCTATTGTGAGAGTATCAGTAGCCGCTTCGACGTACTCAGGAATCTTAGCAAATGCAACAGGACCAGAATTTCCTACCTCATCTCGCATTTGAAAAGCTGCCTTCCCCGCAACAGCTCCGGTATCGGCAACCCATATCTGTGCCGCATCAGCAGGACTTGTGGTAGGTGCTGTACCCGATCCCATCGCTAGGACTTTGGCTGCGGAGGTGCCCCAAGTACTTGTTCCAATTCCTACATTAGATGCCTGTTTTATATTCAATAACCCATTATAGATAGACAGTATTTCTCCACCTTGCCATTGTACAGCATTTATTAGACCTGCAACGTTTGTCATTTGTAGATTTGGCGTAGCCCCACTAATGCCAATATTGATATTGGCAAGAAAGGAGATAACACCCGCCGCATTTACCCACCCCTTAACCGCCCCACTTGAATCCACAAAGGTGGCTATGGGGAGGTGGATACTCGTAACCGCTGCATCTGTCAGGGTCACAACGGAATCGAGAACGCAAGTCGTGGAGTTTGTCCAGCTTACGACATACCTTGTAAACGGGCCAGCAACGATAAGGGTTGTGCCGACTACGGGAGCCGTGGCTGAATAACCTGCCTGTGCCGCAAGCGCCGTGGTGGAGAACGTGAGTGTCGTAGATGATGCCCCGCCTGTCGTAACCGTGCCAGCAGGCGCATTGATAATCGCCGGTCCCTTACTCACACCAGGAGAAAAGCGACCATAAGCGGGGGTCGTGTCGCCGATGGCTGGGGGGGTGGTCAGCGCTGTGGTTAGGTCTCCTGATATAATAGTGTCAAATACCGGAGTTGCACCGGCTGTACCTGTCCCTGTCTCAGCGAGAAACTTCTTGGTCGTAGTGATGTTTGCTGCCACCGTCGTCGGATCAGCGCCAGTGACACCAACCACCATCTGGCCGGTATCAAGAATTGCCATAGGGGTTACTGCGCTTGCACCCGAACCAAGCATGATGCCGTGATCCGTGATTGTGGCAAGGCCGGTGCCGCCCTGGTCCACTCCGAGGGTGCCTACCGAAACAAGAGCCTTTGAAGCATTTGTGAATACTGGTTTTGAGGCCGTAAGCGAGGTTAAGGTAGCGGGACTTCTTACCGTCAGGTTGCCATCGACTGTCAGATCCCCCGTCGCATCGGTCAGGGCTTTTACGGATACGCTCGTGATCGTTGCTGTGACCGTATTCGCCCCGGCGAAGATGATCTTGTCCGTTGTGGAAGCCGTGATGTAATCTGTGACCGTCGTTGCGGTAATCGTTGTGCCCGTCACGCCGCCGAGAGTATAGATCAGTGTCCCATTGACTGCAGAACAGACAATCGTTACTTTATACGTCGTTCCTGCAACAGGGGCCGCGGTCATTCCGGCGACTGCCGTGGCTGTTAAGGTCAGGGTCGCATTGGCTGTTTTGCTCAACACGCCTGCCGTTATTCCCCATCCACCGGTATCGGTTTCAAGCGTCCATCCGCCGGCGACCATCGGCGACGTGATTAACTCCGTGCCGAGACTTGCAACGATATTGGGGTTGATGGTTCCACCACCAGGAGATATCGGTCCCGCCCATACCTGGGTTGCGAGTAGCAAGGCCAGGATAATTCCAAGGATTTTTTTCATGACAACCTCCTACTGCGGATCAAAAGAGACTATGATTCTGGTTATCCCCGTCCCGGAAACCGCGGCATAAATTCCGGCTGCGACGTAGACGGGTATAGGACAGTTCCAACCCCCTACCGTAGAGCCAGCCGGGACATAGGCAAAGGCGATTACTTTTCCGGTTGCCGCCGTTGCGTTATCGTATAGCAAGACGGTTACTGCGGCCGTGCCATCAGTCTGAACGCCGAGATCCGAGAGTCTTGCCGCCCGGGCAACTACAACCTGGCTTGAGGTAAACGCTCCGCTGCCTCTGGCGGAAATACTTGGTTGGGCCAAAGCCTCGGTTGCGAGAAAGAGGATGCACAAGATTAAAACGATGAGCCTTTTCATAACTGCCTCCTTAAATAAAAAAGGCAACAGCGAGATTTCTCTCAGTATTGCCTTTGTCCCGCTTGCCGCGGGGGTAAGCGATGCTTTTGGTTATTATCTTCCCATGTCCCTGAGAATGTCAAGGTATTCTTTCCGCGTCTCCTTATCTAAATTTTTTGCTCTCTGGATCTTATCCGCAAAGATCGATCGCATAGCCCTCTGGTCCTTTTTACTCGCGCTCTGTATCTCGTCTGCGAGGGTTTCGAGTTTCATGGTCCTTGCCTTTGCAACGGCTTCGCTCAGCTTTGATCGCTTGAGAATCTTTTCTTTTTCTTCGGCTGTTATTTTTTTCTCCTTCACGGCCGCCCGAAGATCCTGTGTTCCCCCGCCTTCCCGGAGATCGGATTCGAGATTCCTCATGAGCCTGGTTTTGTCTTTCAGCCGTCTCGGACCGAAAATCTCGGCTATATCTTGTTTTTCTACCACGCCGTAAAGCCGTTTCGCTCCGATGTAAGGCAGGCCGAGAGCGACTGCGGTGCCTTCTGCG
Source organism: Pseudomonadota bacterium (assembly GCA_043806955.1). Taxonomy (GTDB): domain Bacteria; phylum Desulfobacterota; class QYQD01; order QYQD01; family JAZDGK01; genus JAZDGK01. The sequence continues at coordinate 3,098 of JAZDGK010000135.1, forward strand.
GCTTTCTTTTTCTGCTGTGCCGTGGTCTTCGCGAAGAAAGCATCTGCAACGGCCTTCACTCCAGACAGTGCTGGGGGCGTCAGGTCTCCGAAACCCTCTCTGGCGCCGCCGATCATTTTTCCGATTAGCGGAATAGAATCTATCACCTGGTCGATGAGGGCATCGGCAAACTCTTCCTTGCGATCCGGAAGGTCTTTGTTCCTGACGATCCAGATCCCAAGGGCGGACAGATAAAGTCCCATAACCGACAGGAAGGCTTTGCCGTACTTCTTCTGTCTGAACTGGGCCGGGATGTCGTAGGTCAGGTTCCCGAAGATCTTGCTGAGCTGAGACGTGAACTGCAGAAACCAGTTCAGGTATTCGCTCGTCGCGTATATCGAGGAGATGTCTTTCGGGGCCGCGCCTTCCTGAATCCTCAGAACAGATTCCCCGGCCCTGCGCCTCGCGTCAAGCTCGCTCTTGTTCTCACCGAGTTCTCGCTGGTAGATCGCGTTCCAGGCCACAGTTCTTACTACTCGGTCCATCCAGTAGATCCCGAGGAAACCGGGGTCTCCCAACCCTTTTCTAATCTTTGCATAAACTCCGGCCTGGGTCCTCTTGATTTCTTCGAGTTCTCTTTCAAGTCGCTGGTGGCGGACCTGGGGATCTTTTTGTGAGACCATCCTTATCATTTTCAGCGGGTTCGTCGAGAATTCCATCATTGAGGCGATGAAATGATAAAGTCCTGCATCCCCGAGACTCAGGAACAATGAAGGTATCTGGTTCCCTACCGTCAGGAAGTTGTAAGCCAGGTAAGCTATGCTGGCGTTGTGTCTCAGTTCTTGAGAGAGTCGGGCCATACCGTCCATAGCTTTGTAGATGTTCGGGTTCGCGACTCGCGCTACATACTTTTCGAGTTCATCGATGTATTCTTTGCCGTATTTCTGCTCGACGGCAGCCCTAAACTCTGCGTCTGCCAGGAATTTGTTGAGTTGCCGGATCTTCTGGGCGAAACGGATAAACCTCTCCTGTTTCGGAACCTGAGACAAATATGTGGTTAAAAGCCCCAGCCGGATCGGCTTCTGGAATTCTTCCGGGATGTTTTTCCTCTGGACTGTAAAGCCTTTTTCAAGAGATGCTTTTTTAAGTCCTCGTCTCAGAAGAATCTCGTCTGCGATCTCCTGTTCGATCGGGTCCCCGGTAACGTCCATTCGCCTCATGGGCGTGTAGTTCGGTTCAGAACCGATGTCCTCGTTTGCGAACTCTATAAAGGCGTCTCTCAGCCGGTCGTAGTTGTCCTGGTATTCTTTCTGAACGTATTCCACGAGAGTTTTTTCTTTGTCGGTCAGACTCTTGCTTATTTCTTCGTAAATCTTCGTGGTGATGTTGTTCCCGAACATCAGGGCAATCTTTTTCTTTTCGTTCATCCAACCCGCGTAGATGTCCAGCATCTCGTCTCGGGTGTACTCGGTGCCTTCAATCTTGGTCTTTTTTGTCAGATCCCTGGTTTTTATCCCGATCGTTTTCATCTCGGTTTCGGTGGCGTTAAGCCTTTCATCAACTGCATCCAGGACCGTGTTCTCCGCGTCGTTTACCTCAGAATACCAGAGCTTGTGAATTCTCCCCCTGAAGTCTTTGCCGCCGTCCAGCTTGTCAAATATTCTCGCCGGCTGGAGGGTCATCGCCCTTGCGGACTTCAAAACGCTTCTTTTTTCAAGCGTGGTGCCGACAACCGGAACGGTTTCCAGTTCAATCGGTTTCCCTTTTAGGATGTTGCCGACCATCGCCTCAATATTTCTGTCGTGCTCGTGCTGCTGCTTGGCGAGTTTCATCTTTCTTTTCAGGGCGCCCAGCTTTCTGAGGTTTTCAATTTCTGCCGCCAGATCCTTGAGGTCTTTCACGGTCCACTCGTTTAACGGCTTTTTGTCGAGGAGCTTCATGAGTTTTGTCGGAATCTCGGCGTCCGGGTTCCGTCTCAGGTATTCTCGGGTGGCTTCTCGGCGCTCCAGAGTTCGGGCAGTCCTCATTTTAGGGTCAATTCCTGCCTGTAGTGCCTCTATGGCCTCTTTGTACTTGAAGTCGACCGAAGGTCCGGCTTCTTTTGTAATCGTCTTTATGAGGCCATTAACGAGCTTTTTTAGGGCATTCTTGGCCTTGGCCCGTTCTGCTATCGCCAAGAAGTGGGCGGCGGTTTTCAGGACGGCTGTACTGACGGCCTCCCGTTTCGCCTCCCGACCCAATACCCTTGCTTCAATTACCCTGGCTTCTCCCTCTACTTTTGCGGCGGCGTAGGCTTTTCGTGCGGCGGCGGCAGCTTTTTTTAGCGCGAAACCCAAGGCTTTGCCTTCGGTCATCTCGATAATATTCCCGACCGTCCCTACTGTTTGCCCGGTGTGCTGGCGGATCAGAGCCTTTATTTTCTTCGTTCTGCGGTCTCCAAGAATTTTCTCGGTTGTTTTGAGCAGGTCGTTGATTTCTCCTGCCTTGAATTCTGCGAAGCCCTCGTAGCCTTCTTCTTTTACGAGATCCTCAAGAAGCAGTTCGTATTCGGGGATCTCAGTTGGTTCCAGGGTCTCACGGATGGCGTACTGCTTTTCAGCCTGGGGGAGACTCTTGTTTCCCGCAGACACAAGAGTTGCCACTTCGGGCTTGAACAGCGCGACTACCTGATAGGGGGTTGAGACATATCCTCTGAACCCGGCCTGCACTATCCGCTGTTCGTGGATCAGCCCCTGAGCTCTCTTGGTATAGTAGCCCAGCTTTCTGGTTTCTTCTGCGGTCGGATAGAGGTTTAACGGATCTTCCCAGGCGTCGTACATAAGATTTCCAGGGACTTCGATCCTGTAGCGATGCGGGCCGAGACCCTGCTCTGCTTTATACCTCCCGAATCCGGTATAGCTTTTAGGCAGCCAGAGTTCCGGGTAGGCGTTTCTGCTTTTTCGCTCTTCTCCGGCATAACCGGTTCCGTATTTGGTTGGATCTGTTTTCTTGAGGTCCGGTTTCTCGGACCAGTGGGTGAGGGTTACGGTTTTGTTTTTGAATTCTTCAGGTGCCCCGACAGCGGGATCTTCCTCGATCGCTACGCGAACCCTTTCCTTCTCTTTTGTGGAGAGCTTTACGGCGTAGCGAACCTTTCCTTCTGCCAGTCCTTCGGGTCGTCCGAGAGATCGTCTTTCAACATCCCGGCTTTCCTGAATGCTTCTACGCAAGCGTTCTGAAATTCCTCGAAGCTCTGCCCTTTGCCCCTCATCAAAAACACTCCCTTCTTGCGTGTCTCTTGGGTAGGAGTCGGTTCGGGTGTATCGTTTGTTTTCGTCTGGTTCGTCGATATGGAAGATTCCATCTTGGTCTCCGTTCTTTGCTAAAAATACTGCTTCCTCAAGGGAGTTGACAACATACGATATATCTAAAACAAACTTCCCGTAATCGGGAGATTTCACGTCCTCTACTTTCCAGCCGCCCAGGAATGCGCGTTCATCCTGCTCGAAGATATGCCTGAACCGATTCGTGTAGTCCAGGATATCTTGCTTGGAAAGAACCTCATACGGGGTAGCCGTTTCTTTTGCAGGCGCAACGGCGTATCCCGCCTTAACGGTTTCCCCGGTTGTCACGTCGATCGTAAATCCGTCCGGGTTCGCTTTAACCATCTGCAAGATCTTATCTAAGGGATACTCCCGTTTTATGTTTTTGTCAAGTTTTTCTTCCCGGACAGTAAAGAGAGTAGCCTGCCCCGCGCCAGCCCGAATTCTTCTTCCCACCTGTCCTGGAGCTCCTGCATACCGAGCAGATGGTCTTCGGTGTAGTTTTTCATAAAGGGCGTTTGCTCCGTCAGAGAAATAGTCTCCTCTGCTTGGTCGTGTTCCGTAGGCATTGTAGATCTCCTTTTCTCCGACCCAGATTGCAGCCTGGATGTCGGCGTTTTCGTAAACCGTTCCTTGCTTTGCCAGGGTTTCCCTGGTGGCATTTACCCTTTCCCTGAGCCAGGTTCTATGCGCCCCGGAATCAGGGGC
>JAZDGK010000136.1:0-4650 GCA_043806955.1 Pseudomonadota bacterium
CCATGCTGTCTTTGTGGATCATATCAGTAAGTTTTGGGGCTAGGTATCCAGCAGCGGCAGGACCCGTGTACGTGAAGGCCGGCGTTGCCCCGACTCCTCCTGCCATTCCATATAGACCAGTTCCCGTCGCCGGAGCCATTGCGGTTCCTGATGCGGCTGGTACGGCTGTCATATTGATTCCCGAAACGCCGCCCGCAGCTTCTGTCCCCGTTATTCCTGCACCGACTGACCCAGCGGTTTCGGGAATAGCTGTGAATCCCCCCGTGTAGCCGGTTTGTGAAGCACCCGCCGCAAGTCCTTCGGCTGTTACCCCTACAGTACCGCCCGCCCCCGCGAGTTTTGCCGCTGCCGCTGCCGCTGCCTCTGCCGCTGCTTTTTCAGCCGCTATCTCTGCGGCGGTCTTCCCAAACAACCCGAGTTGTTTCGCCATTAGGGCAGTCGTTCCGAGAGTCCCCAACGCCCCCATGGTGGATGACTTCTCTCCCGCCTCGATCTCTTCTCGCTTGAGTTCGGTATTGACATCGTTCATCCGCCTGGATTCAGCGTCGCGTGCCGCTTGCATGGTGAGTCCTTCCGCCTGAAGGGTGAGTCCGCGGTTGGCCGTCTGTTTGTTCTGGAGGGCATTCATCTCCCCTTCGTAGGCCGCCTCCAACTCCCAGGGTTGGACGATCTGTCCGGCAGCCTTCTTGGCGTTATACCACCTTTGAATCTTTCCGAGGCTTGAACTCGGTATTGCGTATGATTCTGCCATGATAATGTCCTCCTTTTGTCACGAGAGATGATCCCGGACAACTTCGTAATAGATTCCCAGGGCCAAAGGTTCAAATCCGGTCGCTTCGTTGCTGACAGTGATCGTCTCCCGTACCGAATGGAAAATGCCTGGGGTTGAATTTGCGTCTTTTACCGGGAAGGTAATCCGGTAATATGAAAGTGTCGGATCGCAGGTATAATCGGCCGGGCCGGTCACAGTCGGGAAAGAAGCCCCCTGATCGGCGGTATATGTCCCATTGCTAAGAACCTCTCCCAAAGTGAAGTCTCCGGTTCGATTGCGAATGCCGAAAACCGTCGTACTGTAAATCTTGACGATCTCGCACTTGCTTCCACTGGTCGCTCCCGTGATCGTGTCGTTGACCGCCCACGCCGTCCCCGCAGCTACGTCGAGGGTAAGAACTTCATCCTGAGCATCAACGAAATGCGTGAGTTTCACATCTGCCGTCGTCGTAACCTTCGCCACCATGGCCTGAACGAACTTCCGTACCCGTGTCTCGGTCAGGAAATCCCCTTCGATGAGCGGGAAGTCCCCGGTCTGGAAAGTAGAAATAATGGCATTCCCGTCAAAGGTATTCCCGTATTCGAGACGTTCCATATACCCGGTATCTATGAAACCGTAGGAATGATTCACCCCATAGGCGTCTATGACATTGATCGCGCATTGAACCTTCTTCCCGGTCCCGCGGTCGACGTGACACCATTCCCACCGCCTGAGATCGAGGACCCATTCATCATCAAGGGTCGTCACGGTTCCCGTTGTGACGGCAACAAACAGATGGTACTCAAGTTTCGCCTGGTCCACGCGCCCGTAATGGCTTTTGATGTAACTCTGGTTGATATGTACCGTTGCGTTTTGGTCCCACAGGTCACGGATATCGTGACTGACGCAGATCGGATGACGGCCCTCGGAGACATAAACCCCGTCGGAGCCTTCCCATATTGCAAGGCACCTGTTCGCGTTTTGTTGGCCTTCGATCGGCGGGATATTCACGGTATCGAGGGTGAGACCAGCCGGACAACCGACGGTCCCGGACACCATGTACTTTAGCCATGTCGTTTCATTCCTGACGAGGTTCCAGACTTCCTTGTCTTTGAAAAGCATCGTGATGTTGAACAGATTCGACCCGTACTGAGAGAAAACCGTGCAGCCGGCATTAATCTCCTCTTCGTTTCCGAATTCCGTTTCAAGACTGCTCGTCCCGCTAAAGACCTGGGATGTATAGGGAGCCGATACCAAAATACTGTTTCGCTTTCCGTCCATATTGCAGCAGAGCATCAAGCAATCCTGCGAGTAGATCGGGAATTTGTAGCCCCGGATCTGCTTCGGGGCCGGGATACCGGAGACATAATAGATTGCCGTCCCTGCCGTCAATGCTCCTGAACTCCGGAGACGATAGTAATAGAGTTGCGTGGAGTTATTGGCCAACGTCCGTTTGAATACATTCCACGGGTCTGGTATGGTGATTGAAACGGTTCCCGGTTTTGCAAGAGGTTTCCCGCCTTCCGCCGTCCCGTCTACCGTGTGTCCCGCTTCAACGAATCCCGAACCATCCCAGTAATCAATCGAGAGGGTTCCTGCGACGGCATTTAGTCCGTCGGAGGGAACTCCTATATTGAAACCCGCCTGCCGCTCAAAGAAACCCATGATTACGCAATTTGCCCCCGTCGCGGAATTAAAAGCGCCAAGGGAAGAAAGATCCGCATGTGTTGTCTCGTCTTGGGTATCATAGTCATCCTCTCTCACATTCAAGGTATAATCCGTGTAGGTCGTAGTGTATTTGAAAAATGCCGATACACTCCTATCAATTCCATCCCAAACGTCCTGAATCTGCTGAAAAGGAGCGTCCAGGGTCATGTAATAAATTTCCGCTTCCCCGTCACTCAATGTAAAGAGATACCAGTAGCCCAGGCCGCCTTCGATGAATTTCAGCTTTGAGGTGCCGACGGTCGAGGCGACGGTAAATGCTCCGGTCTGGTAAAGCGCTATCCCTCCCGACGTGCTTCCATTGGTGAGCTGTGTCAGAGTGATCCAGGAATATCCGTTCCATTCCTTCATGGTCAAGGTACTCGTAACTACGTTCCCCCTTCCGGCAGCGATATAGAATTTCCCGCCTTTGATCGGAAGAGGGGATCGGACAAGAAAGTATCTTGCTGATGCAGTATAGGGGCCAGCGGGAGGAGTGAATGCTGCGGTCCATCGGGCAATTCCTTTGGAAACTCGGAACTCATCTATGTAACCATTTATGAATCCGCTGCCCCCACCTATTTGGAATATGTCGTCATAGTTTTGCGGTCTGACGGTACTTGTGGCAGTCCCAACAGATACACCGTCAACATAGAGAACGTATGAATCTCCGTTTTCTACAACTGCGATATGATGCCATGCGCCACCCGTAATAACGCCCGCTGCTGTCGAAACTGTTACATCTCCACCAGCACCAGTCTTTTGAATGACTAAATCCAATCCATCGTCTGTATCAATTCTTAATGCAATGCTATCTGCTACACCGGTCGCAATTAGATCTTGATAAAAAATGGCAGCATTGGTTATCGGTGTGATAGCCCACATCCAAAAATCAATCGTCCATATTCCACCAGAAAAGTCGAAATCGGTATGATCCGGAGTCGTAAGATTCCCGTCCACACCATCAAACGCAATAGAGGAAATACCAAATTTAGCCGCCCATGTCTCGCAGGCTGTTCCCCCTATAGCGGTCATGGCTTTGGCTGCTCCTGCCGTGGCGCTATCTGTGACAGCTCCCGCCGCTCCACCATCCCCGTGTAAAAGCAAACCGGTATAAGCGTCTGTCCCACCTCCGATAATCGCAATATTTTCCGAGTCCGTTCGGGTGTTCTGCATGGCGTCGGTATAATCCTTGGGGTTCGTGGGAGAGTCCGTCACGTCCGCCGTCGAGGTTATGAACCCGGTGACGGGGATTCCGTTTCCACCCCAGAGGCAGGTATCCACGCCATTGCAATAGGCGACCTTCCCGCCTGGAACATCGGAAAACCGACCCGTGGCGGCACTGGCATAAGAATCTGTCCAGAGAGCTGTTCCTGAAAACTGGCCTTGAGCCGGTGGAATTGCCGTGTTGTCCCTGATTAGGGAAAGCGTTAATTCAGCATTATACCCCTGGACCAAAACATGGTTTTCTATCGTTACGGTCTCGGCAGGTTGAATCTTCCTGAAATGGTGAGCGTTCCGAGTCACGTAATATGTAGCATTCAGGATATTTGTGTTGATCTTCGTCATTCCCCCGATGGACTTCGGAGCGGCGTCGCCATGACGCATGTTGGTGAGGGTGCGGAAGTTCTTACCCACGACAAGCGGGTCCTCCGCAGTGATCAGTTTCCCGGAGAGGGGAAGGACCATCTTTTTAAATGGTTCGTTGTCCACCGCTTGCGTTGGCGGTATTCTGACCGAAGGGAGGCGCATCTCGACCACACGTTCATTCTCTGTACCCTGCACGGGAGGAGCATGGACGACGGGCACCTGGATGCCACCGGGTTTCTCGTTTTCCACGGGTTGCACGGGAGGAGCATGGACGACGGAAGCAACCAGCGCCGTATCTTTTTCGTCCTCCGCTGACGGAGACTCTTTAAGTTCTGTCAGTGGAATCGTGAAATCTCCTTCCGGTTCGTTCTGCGCACCCTGGACAGGGGGAACGGGCACTGCGTGGACCTTCAGGTCGGTTGTATTATCCACGTTTACTTTCCTCCATCGTCACGCTGCCCGGTATCTCATGGGAGATTCTGCCGTCGGGATATTTCATAATATATTCTGCTCGTTTCTGCTGTACGCTCATAATATATTTATTATAGGCGTTTGCAGCATCAGCCCATCGTTTCAACTTCAGGGCAGCAAAAGCGAGCGTAAAG
>JAZDGK010000137.1:0-2806 GCA_043806955.1 Pseudomonadota bacterium
GACAACCTTGAGAAGTCCGTCTCCGAACTTCCGAAAGGCGTCCTCAATGAACGAAAGAAACGATACAAGAGCAAGGTCTATTCTTATTACTACCTGAAATACCGTGATGGCAACAAGGTGATCAACAAGCACGTACCGAATGAATCGGTCCCCGAGATGCGGAACACCCTCGCACAGAGAAAGAAGATAGAGCGCGAAATACAAAGCTACAAAAAACGAATCGACTATCTCGGCAAAATCCTAGGCTCCTAGGCCAAGGCAAACGGCGATTGTATGCAACTGCCGATTACGAATAAGACCAGGTTCCCCTCCGAAGTCCTCGATCTCCTTCGGGCGCTCCACTCAGTGGACTTCTTTCAAGATTCCATGCTCATCGGTAGTTGGGTGATGCTCCTCTATCAAGACGTGTTCGGGATTGACTATGTCCTCCGGACACAGGACATCGATTTTGCAGTCAAGTTTGCCTGTTCTGACCGGACGACGACCGGTTGAAACAGGCCGGGGGCGGCAATTGCTTGAAGCCGTCGGGGAACTGGAGCAGCTTGAACATTCAAGCAAACGGAGGCGCAGAGATGGCAGTTGATGATACCATCCGTGTCCCGCCCAGGCGGACTGTGTCAAGAAAGGGGTCAAGGTCTTGGGGTTACGTTGCGTACCTTTGCGTTCTTTGCGGTGAGAAGATTCCCATGTTTTACCGCGACGGACGCAAAGGGGTGCAGCGATTTAGTCACTAAGTCGTAAGATCAATGATAATTTTGGCAGAATATGTTTCACTGCCTCCGGTAAGCCTTTACAGTAAAGCGTTTGCAGAGATTTTGTTCTGAGAGTTCAAAGTTCAGGGTTAAACCGTGAACCATGCGCTCTTTGGTGACAGTCTTGGCCTTATTTGGTTCCGGCTTTGCCGGCTTAGGCATAGGCCGATCGGGAATGAGCAGACTCGTTCGCAAAGGTGAGGAGTTGCTTCGTAAAAACAAAGAGGGGAACCGCGTGACAGACTGATGTTGGCTATTGAACAAGCAAGCAACGTCCCGGCCTGATCGCACAAGAATATTGACACCTTAGAGAAATATGATAATGATGTATACATCACCGAACTGAGACTCACTTGGAGGAACCTGGGATGAGCAATTTAAGAAGGAAACAGATCTACCTCGATGAGGAAAGTGATCAAGCACTAAAAAGACTGGCCGTTTCCACCAAGACGTCTGAAGCAGAGCATATCCGCAGAGCCATAAAAAGTTATATTACCAAACAAAAGGTAAATAAGCTTACGGAAGCCGACCCTCTTGAAGAGCTTGTGGGAATCTGTGATAATCCCGAAGGTCCCCGGGACGCTTCTATTCATCATGACAAGTACTTATACGGGAAGCAGGTTTGATCATGTCCCCCGTCTTCATAGACACCGGCGGTTGGATAGCTATGGCGGTTGTTAGAGATCGCTATCACAGGCAGGCTGCGGAATACTACAGGAAAATCTCCAAAGGGAAGACTCCCTTGGTCACTTCTAATTATGTTCTAGTGGAAGCATACACGCGAATACGTTATGATGACGGCCATGCCAAAGCAGTCCGATTCCATTCTCTAATCCAGGATGCTGTCAAAATAGGAAGGCTCCGCGTAGAATGGGTTAATCCAGCCATTCACGCGGACGCTTGCAGCATTTTCAAAAACTACTCCGACCAGGTATTCTCTCTTGTCGATTGTACCAGCTTTGTAATCGCGAACCATGCCGGCACTAAAGAGATCTTCGGATTTGACCAGAATTTCAGCACAATGGGATTTGTTCTCCGTCCAGAACCCGCCTGACTCAAAGACTCCGCCTTTTCCTGAGCTTCACCCCTTTTGTCAGGATTCAGACCTGTCCTTGGAGGGGGATCTGAGTGTGCCCGCCGTTGCGCTTTTTGCGGTGGGACCCCCGCCGATAAGCAAAATCATCGAGCAATCCTGGAGTCCTGAGTAAGATCAACAAACTACTTGACTTTTCAGCCACCAATTTGCGACAAGTGGAAGAACATTCCAACCGCCATGTAAGAGTCCCGTAAGTTTGACTGTTCCCAGTGAATAGAGTATTGACCGTCCAGAGAATACCAAACATCCACGAAAGTCGTATCAATGCTTCACTCCTCTGCAAATCGTGCGCTCTTTGCGTCCCTCACCAAGGCCAGAATCCCCGATCAATCCTGGATTTCCTACGTACAATCATAAAACTACTTGACATCTCCGCGTTCAATTTGCGACAAATAGAAAGCCATGCCCGCCGCCACGGACGCGACCGATTGCGGATTTCGGAGTAAGCGGTGGCGAATATTGTTCACAGTTCAGGGTTAAAAAACCGTGAACCTTGAACTCGGAACTCCGAACTCATTTTCCGGGGGAGTGAGGGTGGTATATAAGAAGAGATGATTCACCGCGGGCAAGGAACCCTGCAAGATGAAAAACCGCGTTGGAGCTGCCTATGAAAACAAAGAGCGAACATATCCCAGTCGGCAGCGATTTGATTCTGTACCAGACCGAGGACGGCAAAACCAGAATTGTCTTGTCCATTGGGGCGAAGTGAGTGGAACCAAGATGTCCGGCATGACCGTCTGGCCAGGAAAGTCCGCGTGAAAGCCGAACAAATTGAGTTCAGTGATGGAAGAAAGAGCACTCACCGCCATGAACGTAAAGAACGTATTTCCACGAAATAATCATAGCCGTCCCCCGGTGGTGGACAGGCAAGTGAGTCACTGTGTCCGGTATTCCATCTGAAATAGAGCGCCAGATCGAAATAATAAGAAAGAATCTGGTTGCGAGATTTCAAGACGAC
>JAZDGK010000138.1:0-2675 GCA_043806955.1 Pseudomonadota bacterium
GATGCCTCCTTTTGTATTGATTGAGGAGACTGGCACATCCAGGAAAAAAATTTCAAATCGATAAATAACATTTTACGCTATAAACAATTACATTTTAATATGTTACAGTATCACCAAAAATCAACGTTGGGACAGCAGTGAAATGTGATATAGATGCAAAGATAACCATGTTGAAATATCTTGATGACATTTCCTGGGAAACCGAGGTATGGATTGCAGAGACGTCTTCCCACCTGATCCATTTCAACGGCGAGCGGTTTCTGGGTACCTATGACGAAAGCCGTGGGATATGAAAAAACGCATCTCTACAATAATGGCCCTGATCCTTTTGACCCAAGTGCTGTTCCTGCCGCTTTCCGCGTCGGAAGCGGAGGCCGAAACAAGGGTAACAATCACCTTTGCCGCGGGCGGCGTTGCCTGCGGAGTTTACTTCTTTCTCCAATTCACCTTCAAATCATCAATGGCCATGCAGCTCTACCAAAACGACGCCACTGCCCTGTTCAATCACGGCCCCGAGGGCTGGCAAATCGTCTGCCCTTCCCTGAGTCTCATCAGTGACGGGCGCTTCAAGACACCACCGGAGCGCTCCCCCGAAACAGTGCATGTGGAGATATTAAAATTAATGTTTTGAAGAAAGGAACAGCTCATGTTTAGAAAAATTCTCATGGCACCTTTTTTGGCTTTGATAATAACAGTGCCGGTACAGGCTAAGGAGATCGGGGGCGTGAACCTTCCGGATGTTCTCCCGGCAGGCAAGGAAGAGCTCATTTTGAACGGGGCGGGGCTGCGCACAAATATCTGTTTTGGCATAATTTCTTCGCTTTATTGATGATGACAGAATTTAATCCGCTACGACCGGAAGCTTCTTGCCGATCTAAGCCGCTGTGCCTGGGAATCCTTGAAGGTCTTTCTCCAGGAGGCGGTCCCTGAGAAGGAACCCATCCCAGGCGCGGTCATCGCTATCCAAACGTTTGGCGACTTCCTGGGATTCAATCCCCACTGCCACATCCTCGTGACGGACGGATGTTTCTATGGCAACGGCATGTTCCGCGTCGCCCCGCCCTTTGATCTGAACAAGCTGGAAGCCATCTTCAAACATAAGATATTCAAGATGCTTACGGCCAAATGAAAGATCACGGAGGAGATGATCGCCATGCTCTCAAAATGGCGGCACACCGGATATCACGTCTTCTGCGGCAACCGTATCCTCCCCAATCCACCTCACCTTCAGCCTTCCCCGGATACTGACTTCTACGCCGACCCCGAATACTCCAAAGCTTAACTATGCCTTTTGAATCTCGCCAAATCACTAATATCTGCATCACATACGACAATCGACGGCTCCCGGTTCCCTATTCCAATACTCCTGCTTCATACCCCCACGCACCAACACAACATCTTCTGGCAGAAAATGTTGACATACAAACAACTTTCCTATATTTTACCGTTAGAATGCAATGTCTTATCAAAAAAAATAAAACAAAAATATGGAAGGTGCTTTATGAGAAAGATTGCTTTTATGGCGGCCGGATTGTTCTTGTTTTTTGGGGTTTCCTCGGTATGTGCCGATGCCACGGTGGAGACGCTCATGAAGTCCGGGGGATTCCAGGGCATGGGAGCCTTTGAGGGGACCACGGTCTCGCGGATACAGGGGCTCAAGATGTCGGAGTCGACCGCGACCAAATTCACCGGCGCCATCCTGTCTCTGTTGCCCGGCGGCAGCGAGCGGATCACTATCCACCGCATAGACAAAGGGGTTATCTGGGAGCTCGATACGAAAAAAAAGACCTATACGGAAAGTCAAATCGAGCCATTCAAACCCCGGGAGTCTAGCGGCAAGTACGTGGAAAAAGAAAAGCCCGGGGTACGGGTTACAAAGAGTGAGTTCAATGTCAGGAAGACTGGGGACTCAGAAACGATCAACACCTTTCCCTGTGAGGAATACATCATAACCTGGCTCGTTGAGATAGAGAATCTCGAAACCAAAACGAAGACGGAAAACACCATGGCCACCAATCTCTGGACCACCTCAGAGACTTCCGCCATCAAAAAACTTCAGGCGGAGCAGTCTGCCTTTTCCAATGCATACATGAAGAAGCTCGGGCTGAACCTCCCCCCGGCGGAGATGAAACAGTTCGGTATGGAGGCGATCGCCTCACTGAGCGGCTCTTCACAGAAAGAGATGAATAAGGAGTTTGGCCGGTTTAAAAACGAGATGGCGAAGATCAAGGGCTATCCCATCCGCACGGTCGTGAACTGGAAGACGGCCGGGGGGGATGTCCCTAAGGCAGAGAAGACAGCGGCAACGGAAAGCCAGGTGCCAGCGGGGGCACTGGGGGATCTCTTCGGCGGGTTCAAGGGGGCCATATCCAAGAAGCTGAGCGGAGGCGAGTCGAAGCCGGCTGGGGAAGGGCCGTTTTTCTCGAGCACGACGGAAGTGAAGACCGTCCATGCCGAACCCATACCCCGCCGACACCTTCGAGATCCCTTCCAGGTATGTGAAGAATTGATAAAGGGAGCCGTCTTCCCGATTCCCGACCGGTCTGGGTTCTGTTTCAGGATGCGCACTAATTTTCCGAAAAATGGTTCTTATCCGCAGGAGGAGTGATGAAGAAGATACTGGTTTTGCATGGGGCGAATCTCAACATGTTCGGCAAGCGGGATCCGGGCTTCAT
>JAZDGK010000139.1:0-12289 GCA_043806955.1 Pseudomonadota bacterium
ATTATGATTACCACAAAGGAGACCAGTTGTATGGCTATGACGATAGCCTCGGTCATGGCGATGAAGCTCATCTGAAAGGCCTTTTCGGTTTCGGTCAGTGTTTCGGCAAGCGAGTTCTTGAAAGTGGCATCTATGGTCTTGGACACCGCTGCCGCCTGATTCCTGTCCTTGACCTCAACGGTGAAAAATCCGACCTGATCCGCACGGCTCGGGGCTGTCTTTTTCATTACCTCGTTCAAATAGTCCCAGTGGAAGAAAAACTGTGTTTCATCGGTGTTCTTATCCCGGCCCGAGTATACGGCCCGAAGGACGAATTCCCATTCGCCGGGAAAAATGGTCCCTTTCAGCACGATAGGATCGCCGGGTTTCCATCCGAATCGTTCCGCGAGCTTTCGCCCCACAATGCACGACTTTCGCTCCCGCAGCGCAACGCTTTTCTGAGCTGCCGGGATTATGTATTCGGGATACATCTTGAGATAGGCTTCCAGATCCATTGCAAAGCTCGGGAAGAAGTTCTTTTCATCAATGTAGATGCCCCCAAACCAGTTCCCGTAGGCCGCCAGTTCCACTCCGGGAACTTGTCTGATCCTTTCCTTGTACGAAAGAGGCAGCGGAAAAACTAAAGAGATCGAGTTTCTGGTAACGAGGCGGGTGGCGGAAGAGGCCTCCGCCCCCGCGTACCAGGCATCGACTACCGTGCGCAGAATGCCGAATGCGAGGACGGCAATAGCAATCCCGACGACGGTAAGCGTGGTGCGGAGCCTGTGGCGAAACGCATTTTTTATCGGGATCTTAAGGATGTTCATTCAGGATGCCCTTTTCCAGGTGCTTTATTACACGTGCCTTTTCCGCAGCCCGGGGGTCGTGGGTCACCATGATGATAGTCTTCCCGAATCTCTTGTTGAGGTTATCGATGAGATTGAGAACATCTTCGGCCGATTTTCGGTCAAGGTCACCCGTAGGCTCATCCGCCATAAGGATCACGGGATCGGCGACGATGGCACGGGCGACGGCCACCCGCTGCTGCTGGCCGCCGGACAACTGTGACGGATAATGGTCCATGCGGTCAGAGAGATCCACAAGCCTCAAGGCTGCTGTCACGTGTGTCCGGCGTTCCTTTTTGGAAAGCCCGGTCAACTGAAGAGGAAGCTCGACATTCTCAAACGCCGTTAAAACCGGGAGGAGATTATAGAATTGAAAGATAAAACCGACGTTCAGGGCCCGCCACCTCGCCAGATCGTTTTCGGACAGAGAGGTTATCTCGATATCGGCGACCTTTATGGAGCCGGAATCGGCAGTGTCGATGCCGGCGATAAGATTCAGAAGCGTACTCTTGCCCGAGCCTGACGGCCCCATCAGCGCGAGAAACTCTCCCTCGGCAATATCGAAATTCACATTCTCGAGGACAGGGATAGTCTGACTCCCCCGCCGGTAGGATTTTGAAAGGTCTCTTATTTGTACAAGGGTTTCATGTTTATGGTTCACGGTTCACACGTTGTCCAAAGATTTCGCCACAAAGACAAATCTTTCTTCCGTTCACCGTTCACCGCCAGACACATAACCCTCCAGCCTCGTCTCTTCATTCTGCATTCCGCACTCCGCATTCTGCATTCCCCTTACTCCTCTCCGACCTTCACCTTAGCGCCATCCTTGAGATCGGGTGGCGGGTTTACAACCAGCTTGTCCCCAACGTTCACGCCTCTAACGATCTCCGTCATATCGCCCAGACGTTGCCCGGGAACGACGCCGATCATTCTCGCTTTGCCGTCTTGCACCAAAAACACCACCTTCCGGTTCTTTCTGGAGGCTACCGCAGAGGTGTCGACTGCGGTCCTTGGATTCTTTTCATTCCTGCCGACCGGCTTTTCCAGAAAGGCGACGGTTGCGCTCATTTCAGGGAGGATTCGACTGTCCTTGGCCAGAAACCGGACCTTGGTCATAACGGTGGCCTTGGCCCGATCCGCCGTAGGTACGATCATATGGACCACTCCATTGTACCGCTCCTCCGGTATCGCGTCGAGCTGGATTTCACATGGCTGCCCTACCCGGATTTTACTCAGATTCGATTCCGCAACATCCGCTTCCACCTGAAGGGAGGCCATGTCGGCAATCGTGACCACAGCAGCCCGGGCGTCTGCCGCAGCCCCGAGAGGCGCGACGATATCGCCCACGTCCGCGTTTTTTGTAAGCACTACGGCATCAAAAGGGGCCCGAATGAAAGTGTGTTCTATCTTAACCGCAGCCTCGCGGACCACTGCCTGTGCCGCGTTTATGGCGGATTCCGCTCCGGCAACTGCGGCCCTGGCCCGCCGATAGCGGGCATCAGCCGCATCGAATTCGGTTTTGGCTACGACTCCCCGTGAAACCAGGGCCTTAAGCCGTTCATACTGAAGCGTCGCATCACCAAGCTCGGCGCCGGCTTCTTCCAGCTTCGAACGTGCGACACACAGGTTCGCGTCTGCCTGCTCCCGAGAGGCAATAACATCCTTATTCTCTATGCGAGCGATTATCTGCCCCTCTTTTATCCGGCTTCCCTCTTCGACTCCCAACCATTCCAGACGGCCCGTGGCCTTTGATGCCACGGCCGCTTTCCGCTGGGCCACCACATACCCGCTGGCATTAAGCAGAGTGAAACCTTGAGAAGGGTAGACTTTTGATACAACGGCTATCTTCACATCCCGGGCACGGTCCAACCCCGACCAGATCAAGAGCAGGACGATCAGAACGATGATTACGGGCAGAATTTTTCGGATCAGCCCCCTTTTTCCCGTCGAGCTTATCGGTGATTTCGACTTGTCTATTCTCAGGCTTTCAAGTTCTTGATCGTCCATTCACGCTCCCGCTGTTTGGCTGAACGTAACCGTTCACCGGTTCGAAGTTCCAGGTTCACGGTTCACGGTTATTTACTTTGCGTTTTCATATTCTTGGAGATAGTCGATGAATCCGCGAACAGCAGCACGTCTCTTTTCCGGCCTGCTCGAAGACATTTTTCAATTCTCAGGGCGATATGTACTCCCATGTCTCAATATCTTCAAACCGCTCAATTTCTATTGCTCTCTTAACCTTGAACGGTGAACCTGGAACCGTGAACCAATTCGGTGAACGGATACGGTTGAACAATGCACGACAATTCAGCGTGCCGACTCTTGCCAAAAAGTGAAAGACGGCCCTTGTCTTCCCTGTGGTTTTGCGAAGAAAATCGAAGAGGAAACAGTAATATGCCTATTATTTGATTAATAGCACTATTTTGTGAAGATGTGAAGTGTTCGATTTCGCCGGGAAAGAATTCGATCGGGACTGAAGGTGGGATTCATTTGGAAAGCTGTTATGCGGCAGAGCCTGCGTGCTCCGGCTGAGCGTCCTCGGGTTCTGCACAAACAACCCGGTTCCGTCCGGACTCTTTGGCCTTATATAAACAGTCGTCTGCCATCTTTAAAAGCATAGTGGTATTCGGATCCGCAATCCGCTCCGTACTCACGAGACCCAAGCTTATTGTAATCTTAAAATGCGAGTTTTCAAATTCAAAATCATAGCCTTCAACCCCCACTCGCAATCGCTCCGCAACAATCAATCCGCCGCTCAACGGCGAACCGGGCAAGACAGCGACAAACTCTTCGCCTCCATAGCGGCCGAGAATATCGTATTCCCGCAACTGATCCTTCATTATGGCGGCAAGTTGCTTCAATACGTAGTCACCACAAAGATGCCCTCTAATATCGTTGACCTGTTTGAAGTGGTCGACATCGAGCAGAATGACCATGAGCTCACCCCCCGCCCTTCTGCGCCGACACAACTCTTCGTTGAACCGGGTCATGAGATGGCGGCGATTATTGATCTGAGTCAACTCGTCCAGCCTGCTCAGTTCCTCCACTTTACTCTTTGATTCGAGGAGCTGCTCCTGGTAATAGACCGCGGTGGTAACATCAAGCACCGACAGGCATATGTTTTCCACAGTGCCGTCCGCGGCCTTCAGCGGCAGGAGAATTACATCCTGCTGCATATACGGGAGGCTGGGGCCGAGGTACTTCGTGTTTTCGAAGGAGAATAAGAAACGGTGCTGCTTTTGAGAGAAAAAGGAAAAGTTGCCCAGTCTAAAGACGGTTTGGACCTTCCAGGCGAACCCTTTTTGTTCAAGACCGGGAAATTCATCCGTCAAGACCTTCCCCGTAATTTGACTGCGCGGTATTCCGCTGTGTTCCTCCATCCAAAGGTTCCAAAAGAGGACCTCCATCGCGCGGTTAATAACGACGATTCCCATGCTGAGATTGTCTGTGAGCTGTTGATAGTCTATCATGATACCTGCTCGGCAAAACTCTCGATGAAATGGTCCACAGCCAGATACAGGGCATCAAACCAGCGCTCATTAAGCAGAAAGAAGAGAAACCCCTTGAGCCGCTCGTCCCCAATCTGGAACTGGGTTAAGACGATCAGTGCCCTGTTGTTTTGAACGTCGCTGTTAAGGCCGCCGATAGGGGTCTTTTCGAGGATAATATTGGGCACTTCGAAGCGTACGGTCTTTTCCAGCAGGTCTGAAAAGCTCCCCATGCAGGCCCCGATTACGATATTGCCTATTTCCAGGAGCATTTCCGATTCCAACTCTTCCAAGGGGAGGTCCGGGGCAACTCCGCTTTCTTCGGTGATAATCTTCACAGCCTCTCTTCCCAAATCAGCAGCAATGATCAGGAGGACTTCTCCATGGAAATCGCCGCTGAATGCCTGCTGGACAATGGTAATATCCATGTCGGCGCCGACCTGCTTTTCCAGGGCAGACGGGATCTCTGATGATTTGATCTCATCGACTTTGGGCACATCGAGGATGACCCTCACACTCAGGAGTTCCGCCAGTGAGGATGCTGCCCGGCCAAAACTGATGTTTATCATCTCCTCAAGGAATTCTTTTCGGGTTTCCGTCAATAGTTCCATTAGAGATACTTCTCCAGTATGGCTTTCATTTTATCCTTTGAAGGCGGTTTGGGAACGACCTCAAGCGCCCCGAGCGCCATTACCCTTTCCTGCGCTCTTGGCTGAATGTCAGCAGTGACTACCACCACTTTCGCCGAGGGATCCAATTGCTTCAAGGCCTCTAGAGTCTGGAAGCCGTCCATTTCCGGCATGGTCAGGTCGAGCAAGACCAGGCTGTAGGGTGATGCACGGTAAAGGTCCAGACACCGCTTCCCGCCATCCGCTTCTTCGACCTCATAGACAGGTTCGGGCTTCGGTAAACAAAGCTTAATCATCATTCTGGATGCCTTGGAGTCATCTACAAGCAAAATCTTTTTCATCGTAGGAACATCCTCCTCTCAGGAGCCCTCGCCATTGCGGGATACTGCGTGAACCGAGCGCACCTCTTAGAGACCGATTCGGCATTTACAGACTAAAGCTTAAACGAATATCAAAAGTTTGCTCGTTGCGGCCCCACCCCTGGGAGCCTGTCGGATCAGGCGCCGCTCGGCCCGAAAGAAAGGGGCGGTTCATGCCTTATTCTTTCCGTTTTTTATTCTATTTCAGTATATTACATTGTATGTATCGGCTTACGACGACCAAAAATAAATATAGAAATTATGGAGTGAATTAGTGGGAAAAACCTATTATTATCGACAGTGTATATAGAGCAGATGCGGTTTTTTCCCGGCGCCGGAAATTAGAATTATGTCTGTTGGATTCAAAAAAAGACAGGCATCCTGATTTCTATTTTCGACTTGCAAAACCGGAATCGACTTTGTATGTATTGCTTGCGGCCCATTTATCTGCAATAAATTCAGATCCCGCAATGTGAAACCCATTTATGATTGCAATCATTGATTATAAAGCCGGCAATCTGACAAGTGTTGAAAGAGCCGTCAGAAAACTTGGCTATCCCTGCAAAGTGACGAATATTCCCGCTGAAATCAGCAATGCGGAACGTATTATATTCCCCGGGGTAGGCGCCGCCGGGCAGGCCATGGCCGATTTGACAAGGCTGGAACTGGTGGATCTGCTTAGAGAAGCCCTTCTCGCAGGCAAACCTTTCCTCGGCATCTGCCTCGGCACACAGGTGGTTTTTGATTACAGCGAGGAAAACGGAACTTCCTGCTTAGGGTTTATGCCCGGTCAGGTCAAGCTGTTTGCGCAGCCTCTTCTAGAAGGCGATACGCGACTGAAGATACCCCATATGGGCTGGAACGAGATGAAAATAGTCCGCACACATCCGGTGTTCTCTGGAATAGAAACGGGAAATGAATTCTATTTTGTGCACTCCTACTATCCCGTTCCTGCCGATCGGAATTTGATCCTGGGCACAACCTCTTACGGCTTCGAGTTTGCATCGGCTGTAGGCGACAAGAACCTTGTTGCTTTGCAGTTTCACCCCGAAAAAAGCGGAAGGATCGGTTTAAGAATCTTGAAAAATTTCTGCGAGTGGAACGGTGATGCTCAGTAAGCGAATTATCCCCTGCCTTGACGTCAGGGCAGGCCGCACTACGAAAGGAATAAAGTTTAAAGACAACGTCGATATCGGCGACCCGGTGGAAATGGCCAAACATTATTACGAAGAGGGCGCTGATGAGATTGTCTTTTACGACATCACGGCATCCAGCGACCGGCGCAACATAATGATCGATGTTGTAAGCCGTGTCGCGGAGGAAATATTCATCCCCTTTTCCGTTGGAGGGGGGATAAGATCGGTCTCGGATATGCGCGGCGTTCTTCTTGCCGGAGCGGAAAAGGTGAGCGTAAATACTGCCGCAGTGCAGAATCCCTCCATTATTGCCGAAGGTGCAAAGGCTTTTGGCGGCCAGTGCATCGTACTCGGTATGGATGTAAAAAGGGTGCCAAAATCAGACAAAATCCCTTCCGGCTATGAAATGGTGATCCATGGCGGGCGGACTCATATGGGTATCGACGCCCTCTGGTGGGCCAGGGAGGCTGAAAATCTTGGTGCAGGCGAAATCTGTCTGAATTCCATAGATGCTGACGGGACTCAGGAAGGCTACGAGCTGACCTTGACCGCTATGATTTCCGAAACCGTAAGTATTCCGGTGATTGCTTCCGGTGGTGCCGGAAAACCGGAGCATTTGCATGAGGTCCTGACCGCAGGCAAAGCTGATGCCGCACTCATAGCGTCCATGGTCCATTACGGAAATTACCGGATAAGAGATATCAAATCCTATCTGGATCAACAGGGCGTTAAGGTTCGGCTTGCATGGTAACAATATGATGTACTCGTTCACCGTTCACCGTGGACCGTTCACCCTGTGAAATAAACGATCACTAATTCCGGGGGCTGTTGAATGCCCAGACCATTTCAGGGGGCGTTGGAAACGCCATCAGATTATTTCACGGGGTGAACCGAAAAGACGTTTTTCGCACGGGGCGGCGGCCGAATAACGGGCTCGATACTCGATATTTGCTGGTTCTGAGTTCACGGTTCAGCGTTCACAGTTCCAGGTTCAACTATGAACGCTGAACCGTGAACCTGGAACCAGCATCCAGCAGCTAATGATCGTTCACCCCGTGAAATAAACGCTCACTAATTCCGGGGGGCTGTTGAATGCTCAGACCATTTCACGGGGCGTTGGAGATGCCATCAGATTATTTCACGGGGTGAACCGAAGGAATGCTTTTCCGGTTCTTACGGACAACGGTGAACGGTTACAATACTTTGTCCATTGCGAGGAGTTGCGTATGCGGAAAAAATTGAAGGAAGTGCCTGTTGACCAGTTGAGACACAGCATTGATCCGGAAACCCTCGAGTTCAGCAGCACGAATGAGATCCCCCCGCTCAAGAACGGCGTTATCGGTCAGGAACGCGCCGTCAACGCCCTGACTTTCGGCATTCACATGTCGGATCTTGATTACAACATATATGTGGCCGGACCTGCCGGTACGGGAGCAGGCTATATTGTCAAATCGCTTCTGGAAGACGTCGCAGGCAAGGAGTATGTCCCGCCTGACTGGTGCTACGTTCATTCATTCAAAGAGCCTGACAAGCCGACTGGAATCGAACTCCCCGTGGGTAGAGGCAAAGAGTTCCAGAAGGATATGGAGGAACTGATCGAAAACCTGAAGCTTCAGGTTCCCGAGGTTTTTGAGAGCGAATCATATTTGGCTCGAAAAGAAGAGATTGTGAAAAGATATAACAACAAGCGCACTCAAATCTTCGAAGAGCTGGAGCGTGGAGCAAGAAACGAGGGTTTCTCCTTAACCGTGGATCAGGGCGGGATGATGGTCATCCCTGTCAAGGAGGACTCAACGCCTCTCACGCAAGATGATATCCGAATGCTCTCCGATGAAGAGCGGAGCGCGTTGCGCTCAAAAAGTGAAGCTCTCCAGAAAGAAATGAATATTGCTGTCCATCATATTCAGCAAATGGAAAAGGAATTCCGGGCCGAGCTGAAGGCCCTGGACAGAGATATCACTCTGGGAGCCGTGGGCCATTTCATCGAAGACCTCATCGAGAAGTACAAATCCCATCCGGCGGTCGTGGAATATCTTAAGGAAGTTCAAGATGACGTGATCAAGAGCATAGATGATTTTAAGCAGAAGCCTGCGCCGGCCGGACCTTTCCCCGTGATGACCCAGGCGCCTTCCTTTACCCGTTACGAAGTGAATGTTTTTATCGATAACTCCGGACTAAAAGGGGCTCCCGTTATTGACTGCACAAATCCCACATACCCGAACCTGTTTGGTACGATGGAATATAAGGCCCAGTTTGGTGCGCTCCTTACAGATTTTACCATGATAAAACCCGGGGCTTTGCATTATGCCAACGGCGGCTACCTGGTAATCCGGATACTGGATCTGCTTAAATGGTATTTCTCCTATGAGGCATTAAAACGTTCCATAAAGAACAGAGAAATCCGAATAGAAGGTCTGGCAGAACAATTCGGCTACATAACCACGAAGACTCTGAAGCCTGAACCCATCCCGCTCCGCGCAAAAACCATACTCATTGGCGATCCATACATATACTACCTCCTTTACTATTATGATGAAGATTTCAGACAACTTTTCAAGATAAAGGCCCATCTGGACACAGAAATGGATCGTAAATCGGACAGTCTTCAGCAGCTTGTCAGTTGTGTGAAAACCATGGTCGATAAGGAAGGTCTCAAGCCTCTTGACAAGACAGGTGTTGCCCGTCTGATTGAACACAGCATGGAGTTGGCCGGCGATAAAGAAAAGCTGAGCTTAAGAATAACCCAGTTGAATGATACCCTGAAAGAATCGAGCTTCTGGGCAACAAGGGACAAGAGCGAATACATAACTGCCGATCACATAGAAAAGGCCATCAACGAGCGAATCAATCGTGCCAATCTCTACGAAGAGAAGATGCAGGAAGCAATAACCAGAGGGACAATTAAGATCAAGGTCGATGGGTCGGTGATCGGCCAGGTAAACGGTCTGTCGATTTTCGATCTCGGAGATTACATGTTTGGCCGGCCCACCCGCATCACGGCAAACGTCTCGATAGGGAAAGAGGGAGTGGTCACTATAGATCGTGAAGCGGAGCTCAGTGGAAAAATCCATACCAAGGGTGTTATGATCCTTAGCGGATACCTGAAAGAGAAGTTTGCCCAAGATAAGCCGCTTACCCTTTCCGCTACGCTCGCATTCGAACAAACTTACGGTGTCGTAGACGGCGATTCCGCTTCCGGGGCCGAGCTTTTCGCACTCCTGTCCAGCCTGGCCGCAGCGCCTATTACTCAAGGAATAGCCTGTACCGGCGCGGTGAGCCAGAAAGGAGAAATTCTGCCCATCGGTGGCGCTACCCGAAAGATAGAGGGGTTCTATGAGACGTGCAAAGGACTTGGCCTGGGCAGAAAACAGGGTGTGATAATTCCCGAGAGCAATGTGAAGGATCTCATGTTAAACAGAGAGATAGTCCAGGCAGTAAAAGACGGCAAATTCCACATATATCCCGTATCGACCGTCGAAGAGGCTATCGAGATCCTTACCGGCATGCCGGCCGGAAAGCAGAAAGAAGACGGGACATATGAAGAGGACACCATTTTCTTCAGGGCCGATCGGAGACTGAGAGAGATGGCATAGAAGGTGAAGGCATTTGCCAAGGAAGAAGAGAAAAAATGATTCGGGTTGCGGGTCTTTTGATTTCGGATTTCGGAATGCGGATTGCGGATTTGACAAAACCGTTTACGCGCAAATCCGTAATCCGGGATCTCTCAATCAATCTGGGACCCATGAACTCAGGAAAGAAAAGGAATATTCGGATGTTTCCGGATGTCAGTTTTTTCAATCCGAAATCCGCAATCCGAAATCCGAAATAGAAGAATGCGCCAGTACGTTATCGACGAATTAAGCAAAAAAGATGTGGCAAAATCCACAGAATACTTGAACACCCATGCTCAGCTCTCTCCGGTTGGCGGCCTGTACTGGATAGACTTGCAGGAGGACATCCTTTCACCGGAACAGTATTCACATGAAGAATGTAAGCCCTTTTGTTTCTCAATCGAGGTGGGCGAAGACCTGGTCAAGTTCGAGTTTCTCATCCGAAGCAAAAAGACACTCCGTTGCTCGTGCATACAATACGCATCAAGGCTCCAAAGAGATTTCATAATTGGTTTTGCTGAAAATATGCTCTTAGAGACAGGCATCGCTACATAAGGCTGTGATGGTATCAGCGGTGTAAGGGACGTGGACATAAATATCGAATGTCCAATACTCAATGTTCAATGTCCAACGGACCCTCTCCTGATTGGAAATTGGTTATTGAGCATTGAACATTGGACATTGATCCTAGAATAGTATGATGGAAATTTCTAAGTCCCTTAGTGCTTAAACGCCCTTTGGCCCGTAAACACCATAGCCACCGGAGGGTCTGCCTCATTGCAGGCCGTAATTGACTCAAAATCTCGATCAGAACCGCCCGGATGAACAATAGCCGAAATACCCTCTTTTATGGCTACATCCACCCCGTCCCTGAAAGGGAAAAAGGCATCAGAGACCATAATGGCACCCTTTAAACCACCCTTGTCTTCTTTGGTTTTACGATCGACATCTTCTTTGTCCGCAGGATTTCTCCTGCCGGCTGCAATCTCAAGATCGAGGGTCTTGTAGGGCATTCCGTAACGGTCGAAGCAGACTGCGTCTGCGTATTTGGTATAGGCCTTGAATATGGCGATCTCCGCCACACCCACTCTGTCCTGCTCGCCCGTACCGATGCCTGCCGTTGCGCCATCCTTAACATAGAGTACGGAATTGGAAGTGACACCCTGCTCAATGGCCCAGCCAAAAACCAGGTCTTCGTATTCCCGTTCCGAGGGCAGACGCTTTATATGATACTCCTGGCCTTTATGAACCGAGTGGGCCGGCTTCAAATCATCTTTTGTGCGGATAACGTTCACAGGAGACTGCTGGACAATTATGCCTCCGTCAATAAGGCTCTTAAAGTCCACAAAGCGGGTATCGAGGTAGTCTTCCAAACGGTCCATTCTGCTTATACGGATGATTCTCAGGTTCTTTCTTTTCTTGAGTATCCCCACTGCGCCTTTCTCATAATCAGGGGCCACAACTACCTCGAGATAGTGTTTTGAGACATCTTCCGCAGTAGTGCTGTCCATGGTCCTGTTGAAAGCAGCGCAACCCCCGAATGCCGCTATCCGATCGGCCCGATCCGCTCTCAAGTAAGCCTCGGTGAGGGTATCGCCATATGCAACTCCGCACGGGTTATTATGCTTCACGATTACCACTGCCGGTTTCTTGGTCAGGTATTTAAGTATGTTGAGGGAATTGTCGGCATCGGTCAGGTTGGTCTTGCCCGGGTGTTTTCCGGCCTGAATCATATCCTCTTCGCTTATCGCACTGGTCAGACCCTTCCCCGGCTCAATATATTGGCAGCCGCCGAGGACAAGGTTTCCGTTTACAAGTTCATACACAGCCGCTTCCTGCCCGGGATTCTCACCGTAACGGAGACCCGTCTCTATCAAAGTCCCCGTTTCATCCGGTATTTTCCAGGTCCGTTTGCGATAGAGCAACGTCTGACCTCCAAAGCTGATCGTCATATTTTCCGCGAAGCTGTCAGCCATTATCGTCTTGTACATTTTTTTCAGGTCTTCCATGCATGTATCTCCTTAAAAAGGGGTGAAAAGGATGGTTCGATTCTCTTAGGAGCCTGTCGGACTTAGGGATGATCTACTGCGGAAGTGGGGGGAACGGCCCAAATATCCCCGAATTCTCGTTGCATAGCAACACTATGCGCCTCAACTTCGGGGAATATTTGGTCTCGTTCCTCCACTTCCTCGTGACGATCCCCTAAGTCCGACGGGCTCCTGGTCCCCAGACCGCTTGCTGA
>JAZDGK010000140.1:0-2504 GCA_043806955.1 Pseudomonadota bacterium
GTACCACTGCGGCTCCTGGCCGAGGTGCACGGTCAGCGCGGCGATAACGTCGTTCACTGCCTGCATCTTTTCCAGAGTTCCGGGGTCCGTGAAATCTTGTGCGCTAAAGGGGTCCTGGTCCACGTCCCCTGAGTGGTCCATGCCCGGCGGGAACCAGATGCTAACCGCTTCCAGGCTCTGGGATATTCCCTGCCTTACAGCATTGGGGGAGCAGGAGGTCACGAGTGAACGAAAGAACCGCCTCTTCAGGACGAGATGATCCGGCTCGTTCTGGAACATAAAGTTACCAATGGGGTCATTGCCACCGATAAACGCGTCTGCGGATGCATCGGCCATCTCGTCAATCTTGCTCAATGGCACTTCGTACAGCATTATTCTCTCTACCTCCTATCAACATCCCGCAGGAAATCCTTTATCACAGCGGCAAATATTTCGGGTCGTTCGAGTTGGTGCAGATGTGAAGCCTGTGGAATAACGGCCATGCGGGCATTGGGAAAGCGCTGTTGAAAATCCTTCACCGTTTTGACACCTGCTTCATCGCGATCACCGCAGGTCAGCAAGATGGGGTGTGCTATTTCCGGAAGCCGTGGTGTCAGATCGTAGTCTTTCAGCTTCCCGGTCATGGTGAATTCGCTGGCACCCCACATCGTATTGTAAACATCGACATTCAGCCTGGAAAATGCCTTCTGCAGGGAGGCAGGCCATGGAGACAAAAGGCAGACATGCTTCTCATAGTAAACCATCATCGCTGCTTGGTACGCGTCACCAAAGTCGCCGGTTGCTTCGCCGGTTTCGATCGCAACCCGGATTTCCGGCGGCATCAGGGCGATATTCCGGCGTTGATCGGCGTCCCATGCTTGGGATGAGAGGTAAGGAGCGCACAACAGGATTCCTTTTACTCCCTCCGGCTTGCGGTCCAGCATATAGGCACATGCCAGTGCACAACCCCAAGAAAATCCCATCAGGTACACTTCGTCAAGTTTTAATGCCGCCCGGACCCACGCAAGTTCGGCGACATAGTTTTCCACCGAATAAAAACCCTTATCTGCGGCCAGGTCACTGTTACCGCACCCCAACTGATCGTAAAAATATGCCGGTCGGTCTTCCCACAATGGATTCAGCCCATCGCTCATACTGATAAAACCGGGACCGCCGTGCACCATGAGAATGGGCGTCTTTTGTTGACTCTCGCCGTACACCGAGTACCAGATATTACCGTTTGCGGTTTCAAGAGTTCCTTCACGCATGCAAGAACCATCCTTTGGTCTTTGGTTAAACATTTCTTATCCTCCTATTTTATGTGCTTTTCTTAGTTTTATTCTAACAGGAAAGAAAAAGCAGAAAAAGGGGACAGATTTATTTGTTTGCTTTGCTCGGTCTCCCTTGTCCACAAAATTCCGGCACCCTTGCCGTTTCCATCTCGATCTCATCCACAAATCCGAAACTGCCAGCCAACTGTCCTTGTTGTAGCGACTGACGGGTTAAACTCCATTCCCCTTCGGGAATTGTCCATTTTATCCAAACTCAAGGATAAAAATAAATCTGTCCCCTTTTCGTCGATTATTGGACATAATTTTTTCTCCCAATTGGAGCCCTAACGTAGAGGTCAGCCGCAAGCTTTTTGTGTCGGCTGAAACGACATGTTGGGCAGTCTCTATATGGCCCCACTCGAAGCGTCTATTTTCTCTAAGATTGGGAGCACACATCTGTTTCGAAGCGCGTTAATCGAGTCCTTAGTAACCCTGCCGGTTTTTTGCACTTGGGACCAAATATCGCGGAGATCTATTCGACCGATGGTTGCAGGAATACCCACGGCACCTTCTGCGCCACTGTCATCCAGAAGAACGGGGATGATGTGCTCCTTACGTCCGGGCCGGGTCATGACATCTTTTTCATACTTAGTCCAAACTTTTTCCCGATAATTGTTGTCGAGGAACACAAGATAGTATCGGCAAGATTCAGCGTATATGCGGCCGAGAGTCTCCTCAAGATCGAGAGCTAATAGGACCGCTTGTTGGTCATAATCGTAGAAGGTAACCACATCCTCGGCCTTCATCTCAGAGTTGACGGCTTCTACTATTTGTCTTGTTTCACCCGCAAAAGAGAACCCTATGTCGTATGAATAGAGCCGGCCTTTTTCGGATTCTCGTCCTCAATACCAAGCGTCTGGAACAGTTGCTTCGGCTCAAGGTTTGTTAGAAAGTAACGGAACAGCGGATCTTCGATAGAGAAGCCTGCATCAGGCTCGAAAGCCAGCTGCTTTCGCAAGTCGCTACCCTTCAAGGGGTCATAGATGACTTCTGCTATTCGAGGCCGTACCGCCTTTATCCCAGGGGTTCGCCGCTCAGGTACCACATTGAGAAAAAGAAAAAGGGGTCAAATCTACTCTTGACCCTTGCTCAATTCAAACTTCATGTCGTCAATGTTCGTCTTGATTTGCTTATTCTTTATCATGTCAGGTTTTATCTCTCTGTGAATACGGCGTATGGTGCATCAAGGGTCAA
>JAZDGK010000141.1:0-2685 GCA_043806955.1 Pseudomonadota bacterium
TGCAACGGGACTTTCGTTCACCGATGCGACCGGAGTTGAGCCGCAGTCATTAATCACCAGCAATACGATAGCCGTGAGTGACTTGGGCACAGGTGTTGCCGCGCCGGTCACGGTAAGCGCAGGCACAACCATTATCAAAAACAGCACTGCCGTATCCGGCACCGTCACCACAGCAATAGATGGTGACACCATCGCAATGCGGATTCCTTCGCTGGGCTGCGGCTTGACCAACTCGGCAACAATCTCGGTGGGTTCATCCTCTATGACATGGCGAGTTGTAACCAAACCCTTGGGCGGCACTCTCAGAATGCTGACCGGGACGGGGTTAGTATTGCAGAACAACGGCGGAGACGACATCACCATCCCGGCGGGCAGCACGAATTTCACCTTTCCCGGTACATTGGCGAACGGAAAAATCTACAGCGTCAGCGTGCTGACCCAACCTACTTACCCGCCGCAATCTTGCACCGTAACCAATGGCACGGGCACAGTTGGTGCGGCTGTGAGCAACGTCAGCGCGGTATGCAGTGCCGTGTCAGGATTTGCCTACGTGGCGAATTATGGCGCCAATACCGTCTCGGCCTACAGCATTAATGCAAGTACAGGTGCATTGACCACAGTGGCCGGTAGCCCGTTTGCTGCAGGTGGTCAGCCCATCTCTATCGCAGTTGACCCCACCGGCTAGTTCGTCTATGTGGGGAATGCGATTTATAATAGCGCGATCTCGGCCTACAGCATTAATGCAGGTACAGGTGCATTGACCGCAGTGGCCGGTAGTCCGTTTGCTACAGGCAGTCAGCCCACTTCCATCGCAGTTGACCCCACCGGCAAGTTCGTCTATGTAGGTGGTGACTGGAGCGGAGTCTCAGCTTACAGCATTAATGTAGGTACCGGGACGCTCACCAGTATTAGTACGCTTAACGCGGGAGCCGGTATTATTGCTATCACGCCCGTCCCATAGTTGATTGTCCTCGAAAAAGCCTTGTTGAAGTATAGATCAAGCCACTCTATTACAGAGCGGCTTGATTTTCTCAAAGGAGAGAAGCCATGTCCGCTCCTGCCGCCGTTTATCGTCCACGAAACCCGCAGGCCGCCGATTATTACCAGTGCGCGGAAAACCATTTTGAAACCTTTATCCGCGTCGATGATGGCATTTCTCCAGACAGTACGACTTCTGGCGGCGATATATAGAGCAGGTGATTTACCGCTATCTCGATTGCGGCCACAAATCCCTCTTGGCATTCTCCTGCAAGCGGCGCTTCTTACAAATGGAAATCTTCACCTTTTCGCCGCGACCAATTCCGTGTAGTTGTAGGTGGACTCAAGGTCCGGCGCTTGCGATTTTTTCTTCGATCACACCTACGCAGTTCGGGATGAAATTTGCCACAAAGAATTACTTTACCAGAGCCGCCATATGACCCGGAGATGAGATGTAGGGGGCTATGAGCCTCTCTTATGGGTACTGCGTCTATAACTCACACTCCCCGTAGAGAGATTTTTCTGTCCCGAAGGCCCCCAGCCTTCTCTGTTACGATTCCTCTGTATTAAAACCGATGCCCAAAAAATTTCAAAAACTCTGGGAGACAGGTATCTTCCTTCTGCGGAACGGATAATTATTTGACAAACGACGGAATAGGTGCGATACCATGATCACTTCCAAATGATCCTGCACGTTAATTCCAGATGATCCTCTGTTTGTCACAGCACCATTGAACCCGATGAGGTGACGTATGGTGACCATAGACCCCGTGTCTCCAGAAGAGTGCGGGGTTTTGTGTTTAGAGAGGTATCGGGATAAACTGATGATAAAAAACAGGAGCCACAATAGGCCTTGATGGCGGTCAACGGGAAATATACGGAAAAAGCGACAGGGAATTAGGGAATGACTATCGCATATTTCTATTGATAATAAACAGTCGAAAATTCGAAGCAAGAAATTCGAATCCGGAGGAGGGTGGGATTGAATAAATCTAAATGTTCAAAACCCCCAAAATCTATTCCATTCAAAGAAGGAGGCTTTCCATGGGAAGAAAAAAAGGTTTCGGTTATTTCATCATCGTCGTGGCAGCCATACTTTCCTTTCTTGCCATTCCGGTTCAGGCTCAGATGGTCAAAAGTCCTGAGCACCTGCGGCTGGCTTCCATGGATCTGGGCAGTGCCTGGTATGTGTACGGAGCAACTTTTGCCCAGTTGTGGAGAGGAGTCTTACCCAAAGGTTCGACCATCGACGTCCTTCCTTATGGCGGGGCGCCGGCCAATGTTATGTTAATCAGTAAGGGAGACGCAGATGTGGGTTGTTGCAATACCACCATTGCCCGCTGGGCCATTCAGGGGAAAGTGTCTTTCCCCAAACCCGTTCAGGAGATTCGCGGGATGGTGGGAGCGCTGGACAAATATTATTTGGCCGCCGTGGCCACGAAAGCTTCAGGGATCACAAGCCTGGAGGATGTGGCCAAGAAGAAGATGCCGGTGCGGATTGTGACCCAGCCGACAGGAAGCTCGGGGGAAGTTTCTTTGCGTTTACTTCTGGAGGCCTATGGGATCACCTATGACGATATTAAATCCTGGGGGGGTTCCATTACGCCCACCTCAACGGGCGTGGCCACGGCTCAGATGACCGATGATAAAGCCCATATCTGGGTGCAAGTGATTGTGGCAGGTCATCCGGCGATTTCGGAGCTGGCC
>JAZDGK010000142.1:0-9970 GCA_043806955.1 Pseudomonadota bacterium
GCGGCTGTGCCACACATTCCCAGCACCGGCCTAATTCTACAGCACTGGCCTTCCAGGGACCCCGATCGAGGCGTCTATTCGGGCGATGTCGGTTCCCCGTCCGCCTCATATACGATGATCGGCACGTTTTGGTGGGAAGCACTCACAAGACAATTTCCCATTCGGGTGATATGTGATATCTTCAAAACATAAACCTCTGACTAATTTATTCCGATTCGCTTTCAAGATGAGACTAATTGCATTTTGGGTTCCGGGTTCAACCGTGAACTGTGAACCTGTAAACCTGGAACCACTTTGCGGTTAGTCTCAACTTGACCGCGAAGTAGAATTAGATCTCAAGGAGGAATCCGACATGAAAATCCTGACATCAGCTTTGGGCCTTCTTATGTTTCTCCCGGCGCTTGGCCTGGTTCAGAGTAGAAAAGAGATAATCCTTCCCACGCCTTCTTATACGGGGAAGAAATCTCTTGAAGAGGTGATCAAAAGCAGGCGAACGGTGCGGGACTTTCAGTCCAGGCCCTTGGGTATGCAGCAACTCTCCCAGCTCCTTTGGGCGGCCTATGGAGTTACGAGTAGCAGCGGCCCATATAAGTCCGTGCCTTCGGCCGGGGCGCTTTATCCCTTGGATATTTGGGTCGTGGCCGGAGACAAGGGTGTGGAGGGGCTCGATCCCGGAGTGTATCATTATGGGCCAAAAGAACACAGCCTGGTTCCGGTTAGAACCGGAGATGTTCGTAATCTTATAGCCAGGGCATCCCTTGGCCAGACCTGGATGGCAAAAGCCCCGGTTACTTTTGTAATAACCGGCGAGTACGAACGCTGCACCCGCAAATATGGAGAACGAGGGGTTCGATACACGCATATCGAAGCCGGGCATTCCGGGCAAAACCTTTTCCTCCAGGCTGAGGCCCTGGGACTGGGAGCAGGCATCGTCGGCGCTTTTTACGGAAACACGATCCAGGAAATACTCGGCATCGAAAAAATCCATGATCCTATTCTAGTGATGCCCGCAGGCTACAGGATGTGAGTAAACGTTCACCGTTATCTGTTCACCGTTGTCCGTAAACCCTAACCCGGACGAGCCGGAAATCCGAAATTCTAAATTCTAAATCCGAAACAAATTCGAATGACCCACAACGGAAAGCTCAAGAAAGACAGATTTAATCAGGAACTCAGGAACTCAGGAAAAGACAAGTTCTTTTCTTGTCTGCTTTCCGTTCATGAGTTCCTGAGTTCCTGATTCATTTTGATTGTTCTTTTTCTTTTCTTTCGCCTTTAGGCACTAATGAAATGAAAGTCTTGCCAGATAATGCGCGAATATTTTCCCTCAGTGACTAAAAGCATCCTTCGGTGAACCCCGTGAAATGGTCTCAGCATTCAACAGCCCCCGGAATTAGTGATCGTTTATTTCACAGGGTGAACGGACAACGGATAACGGTGAACGGTTGCGTCCCAGCGGCTGTAACCCTCCCGGTATACAAGTGGAAAACAATTACTATCTTTTGCACAAAAGATTTCCCTCCTGCACGTTGGCCTGCCAAGTTCCAGTCTAATTTTCGTCGCTATTTCAATGTCTTTGCGCTTCTCTGCATTGGCCTTCTTCTTGCACTACCTCACGTTTGAAAGACGGACCGGCTGGTCTAGTATCCTCTCGTACTCAGGCTCTTGCCCCCCCCCGTTTTTCAAAGTAGATCATCGCAAGTCCGACAGGCTCCCGGACAGGAGAAGACCATGAAAAAACTGAGACGTATGATTCTTCCGCTAATGGTAGTGGTAATGCTGGCCCTGCTTGCCGCGATTACCAGTGTTCAGGCATCAACCAACATCGTAGCCAATCCCGGGTTTGAGAACGGAGAGGGGGGCTGGCCGTGGCCTTGGTGGGACGGTGGAGGGTGGTCCTGGGAAGACCAGGTCGCTCATTCCGGGACAAGAAGCCTGAAAGTAACATGCTCCGACCCCGCCGACTATCAGCTCACCGGCCAGGGAATACCGGTAGTGCCTGGTGAATTCTACAACGTAAGCGCATGGGTTAAAACCGCGGACGTAGCCGGAGCCGGGGCCTCGATATGCCTGGAATGGTATAAGGACGGTCAATACTATGGGGGAGCTTATGACTTCCGCCAGATATCCGGAACCGAGGACTGGCAACTGGTAAGTGTGCCGCGCGTACTCGTACCGGGCGATGCCACGTCCTGCATTGTCTACCTCTGCTTGGCCAGAGGCTCAACCGGCGCCGCATGGTTCGACGATGTGAGCGTCGAGAAATGGGTGGCCCCCGTCCTTTCTTCCTTTGTCCTTCGTCCCAATTATGCCGGTAAAATTCTGCCTGTATCGCCGAATCCTGAGATAGAGGTAGAAATCTCTCTGAATCCGGAGGAGCACGGACTTGCCCTCGATCAGTTGAGCGTTGTAAGTACGCTGCAGAATCCGGCTGGAGAGACCGTCATAGAAGACAGGCACGACTCTCTTGCCTCGAACAAGTTTGCAGTCGGCATGAGCATCCCCCCCGGCACGCCGGCAGGCAATTACAATCTAGTGGTGAGACTTTACAACCGATCCGGCGAAATGCTGGCTGAAAACACCTATTCTCTTGATAAGCTTTCCAATGAGCGCTTTTCCGCACTCACATCCTATATAGATCCTTATAACCGCTTTGTCCTTAACGGAGAGCCCTTTTTCCCCATAGGCATATACATGGGTCATGATTATCGCTGGGACTATTCCCAAATTGACGAGATCGCCGCCGGTCCCATTGATACCATTATGAACTATATAACCAACGTCGGAACCGGCGACCAGATTGCCGCCTATCTCGACTACCTGCAGAGCAAGAATTTGAAACTCATATACTCTCTGGCGGAGTACGTTGGAGATCCGGCTGCAGATCTCAACATCATCACTCAGAAGGTGAGCACCTACAAAGACCATCCGGCCATCATAAGCTGGTATATGAATGATGAAGAGGGACTGACATGCTTGCCCGAGCTGGAGGCCAACTATCAAAGAGTACGACAGCTCGATGAGAATCATCCTGTATGGACCGTACATTACCGCAAAGACTGCCTCTTGGGCGAGGTCCACACCACGGATATACTGGGCGTAGATCCTTATCCCGTACCGCACCGGCCCATAACCCTGGTCTCTGAAATGGCTGATTGGGCCGCGGAAGCCGGCAGAGGATACAGGCCTCTCTGGCTCGTTTCTCAGATATTTGACCCGAGCAATTATGGAGACCCCGGCGGACGGATACCCACGCGCGACGAGATGAGGGCCATGACCTACCTGGCGCTTAATCATGGGGCAAACGGTCTCGTCTACTACTCGTATTTTGATATCCGCTTGAAGGACTATTACCCGTCGCATTGGGCCAACGTAAAGGCCATAGCGAGCGAGGTCGCGTCCTTGAAACCTGCTCTCTTATCGATCGATCCTGTCGACGCCTCCGCCTCTTCCAGCAACTCAAGCCTCGACTGCCGCTTGATCAAGGATGGGAGCGAATGCTATCTGCTTGCGGTCAATACGCTTAATGGCGCCATTTCGGGCGCCTCCTTCACGGTCAGCGGGACCGGCGACCTGTCCCTGATTGACGTGCTCTTTGAGAACGGAAGACAGGTCCCGCTCGTTTCCAGCTCCTTTACGGACGATTTTGGCCCATATCAGGTCCACGTCTATCGCTGGCAGAGAGCAACGCTGACTCTAAGCAACGTTAATGTCTCTGACATATCCGCATCCGGCGCCACCATCTCCTGGACCACCAACAATCCGGCAACATCAAAGGTTTCCTATGGATACAGCCCGGATGCGCTTACTCAAGCAGCGGAAGATTCGGCCCTGGTCACTTCACACGCTCTCGCATTAACCGGGCTTCAAGACGGCAAAACAGTATACTATCAGGCATTCTCTTCGGATAGCGCCGGGAACCATGCTTCATCCGGAGTGAACCAGTTTGAGACTCCGGATGGCACGCCGCCGGTGATCAGCGGAACAACTGCATCGGATATCTCCAGTTCCGGCGCCGGAATTCTCTGGACCACCAATGAGCCGGGAAACTCAAGAGTGCTCTACGGGTACTCTCCTGATGCCCTGACCAACAGCAGCCAGGATGAAGCGCTCGTGTTCCAGCATTCCATTCAGATAACAGGTCTGCCGGCCAATACCACCGTCTATTACCGGGTACTCTCGGCGGATGCCGCCGGGAACACCGCGTCTTCCGGAATAGCCAGCTTCGCCACACTGCCGGGGGCGATCATAAACCTGTCGGCGCCCGCAAATGGAGCGATAATAAGCTCGAAACAAACACCGACGTTCACCTGGACGAGCACAGGTTATGGGCAGTTCAAAGTACAATACTCCGGAGGTTCGGACTTTCCGGCAGGCACCGTACTGACCTTGCCCGCCAAGTGGTCGACGGGGACTTCGTTTACCCCGAACAAGTCTCAATGGACCACGATCAAAAAGAAAGCCGTGGGCGGACGAATCTACTGGAGAGTAATGGGGCAGAATGGGGGAAGTACCGGTTATAGTGATGTCCGGAGCTTCCTATTGAACTAAGCGCTCCCTGCCACTCGGGTGAATACAAGATTCGCCCGAGCGGGACGTGCCGCCATATCCGGAATCGATGAAACGAAAGAGCCTCTTGCAAAATGTTCAATTTTGGCCAAGGTCAAGGAAGGCGAAGATTTTGACCGGAGGAATACATTGTGTATTTTGAGGATCAAAATCTGAGCCTGACGCAGAGATTGGGCAAAAGAGGACGTTTTGCAAGAGGCTCGAAAGTAAAACTTTGGCAAAAGGCCCACTCTTAAAGCGTTATAAGCTCAATTTCACCCCAGGCCCCGATCTTATCCTTCACGATTATTACCGCCCCGCGTAAGCCCTCGATCTGTCCGGCCAGATCCAGGCCGCGGTCAATATCCTTCTTGCTCTTGACCGCGTTTCCTACGGCTGTTGCTGCCGCATCAGCCAGGGCTGTAGATTTCGCAAGGACCGTTACGGCATCAGCCCGGCCAAAACTGAGAGAGTGCCCGACCGTGCCCGACGAGGTGCAGACTCCCAGGGGCATCGCTCCTTGAGGTATGGCTATTCCGATTTTGTGGCTCAAAGGAGAGCGGCCGGCGAAAATACCCACTTCAGCACGGGAATTGACGAAAATATAAACATCTCCCCCGTTTTCGACGACAACCTCGGCAGTCTTCCCTCCGGACAGGAGTTCCCGTCCTACCCTCTCCGCAATGGCCCCGGCCACCGAGGCCATCGGGCCGACGCCGGCAGAACTGCCGGCGGCAATCATTTCCTGCACTATGCCCGGAGCCCATGGATCGTCAATGACTGGAACCAGAGAAGCAAGAAAATCGGGATGACTGGAAATGTAGGATTCGATCTGGTGGCGGCAGTCCAAAACGGATTGGTAAGCATCGCCGGTCAGATCCCTTTCGGCCTGGACATAAAGATCGGTCTCCTTTACCCTTACCTGAAAGGAAACCAGGCCCGGCCGGGTCATCAATGATTGGTAACTGCGGCGCTGATATCTTTGGGGAGGACTCATACTGTCTGTGTTGTTCTCTCCCTGCGCTCTCTTCTTCGGTGAACGGTGAATGGCAGGCTATTCCACTGTGACACTCTTTGCCAGGTTCCTGGGCTGGTCTACATCACACCCTCTCAAGAGGGCTATTTCATAGGCGAGCAGTTGCAGCGGCACCGTGTACAGGAGAGGAGCCATATCTTCCGATACCCGTGGGAGGAATGCAGTGTGTGTCGCCATTCCCGGCACCTTCTCGTCTCCTTCGTCGGCAAAGGCTATGACTATTCCTCTCCTGGCAATAACCTCTATCATGTTGCTGATTACTTTTTCATAGACCGGTGACGAAGGGACAAGGACCACGACGGGCATGGCCTCATCAATCAGGGCTATCGGGCCATGTTTCATTTCCCCTGCGGCATACCCTTCGGCATGAATGTAGGATATCTCCTTCAGCTTCAGTGCCCCTTCCAAGGCAATCGGAAACATGTAGTTACGGCCAAGGTATAGAAAATCTCTCTTATTGTAAAAGGCATACGCAAGGTCCTTAATCCTCTTGTGCATCCCAGGCAGGCTGTTCTCAAGCAGAAGTGGAAGATCTATGATGTCCTTGATCATCGATCGAGCATGTGCCAGGGGCAGAGTGCCTCGTACCCGGCCGAGGTATATTGTAAGGAGATAGAGCGCGGCCAGTTGGCTCGTAAACGCCTTTGTCGACGCCACCCCGATCTCCGGACCGGCATGCGTGTAAATGGTGCCGTGCGATTCGCGGCTGACCGTACTCCCGACGACGTTGCAGATCGATATTACCTTGGCCCCCCTCTCCTTGGATATTCTCAGGCCGGCTAAGGTATCCGCAGTCTCTCCGGACTGGGAAATCGGTACGACCAAAACGTTCGAATCGAGCAAAAGCGCCCTGTATCTGAATTCCGATGCCAGATCAACCTCTGTCGGAAGGCCCGCCCATTTTTCTATGTAGTATTTGGCCACAAGCCCTGCATGCCAGGATGTACCGCAGGCCACAAGGACTACCCTGCTTATTCGCTTTAAATCCGCCTCCGAGAGTTCCACTTCCGGCAGGAAGACTTCGGCGTTCTCCGGGGATATCCTTCCCCGAACGGTATTCAGAATTGCCTGCGGCTGCTCGTATATTTCCTTCAGCATGAAATGCTTGAAACCGGCCTTTTCGGCCATGGCCGCGTCCCAGGTAATGGTCTCGGTCTTCCTTTCCACCTTCGCCCCGGTGCTCACTTTTCTAATCTGGACACCATCACGGGCAAGGATGGCCATCTCACCATCCTCGAGAAAGATTACGTTTCTGGTATAACGCAAGAAGGCAGGAATATCGGATGCCAGGAAGTATTCCCCATTTCCCACTCCCAGTACCAGCGGGCTTTGATGACGAGCCGCAACAAGCTGGCCGTCATTATCGGCACACATTGCGGCAAGGGCATAAGATCCCTCAACCTTTTGCACTGCACGGGAAACGGCCGCGCAAAGGTCCCCCTGGAAAAACTTTTCAATCAGGTGGGCAAGGACCTCCGTATCCGTATCTGACTGGAATACGTGGCCTTCCCCTGTCAATTTCTCACGCAGGCTAAAATAATTCTCGATTATCCCATTATGTACTACGACCAGTTTCTTGCTGCAATCGACGTGCGGATGAGCATTCCTTTCGGTAGGCACGCCATGAGTGGCCCATCGCGTATGGCCGAGTCCGATGCAGCTATCCTCATCCATACGACCATTCAGCTTCAAGTCGAGATTCTCAAGTTTCCCCTCGGCCCGGGTTACATGGAGATTGCCGTCCTTGATGTATGCTATGCCGGCCGAATCATAACCTCTGTACTCGAGCATTTTGAGACTGCCGAGCAGAACCGGTACGACTCTCCTCTCGCCTATGTATCCGATTATTCCGCACATATTTGCTCACTCCGAGTTTCGGGTTGCGAGCTATTCCATTTCGGATTTCGGATTGTAGATTTCGGATTGAATAAGATTCGTGTCCATTCATGCCATTCGTAGTTTCTCATTATGCCTCACTCCGCAATCCGCAATTAAAACGTTCACCGTTGTCCGTTCGCCGTTCACCAACAAAGCCGGTAGACTCACCTTAGCCTCAGCCTCGTATTTTCATTCCGAAATCCGAAATTCTACCGAGATCCCCGCCCGAAGAGCACAATTTTAACAGTTTTGATAATGATTAACAAGTCAAAGGAGACGGCCTTTTTGGCAGGCCGCTTCGGAAAGGGGACAGGCTCCCAGGAGTCTGTCGGACTTAGGGGATCGTCGCGAGGAAGTGGAGGAACGAGACCAAATATTCACGAATTTGAGGCGCATAGTGTTGCTATGCAACGAAGATTCGGGGATATTTGGGCCGTTCCCCCCACTTCCGCAGTAGATCATCCCTAAGTCCGACAGGCTCCTAGAGATCCTCCAGGAGACCGTATTCACGGATCTTATTCAGGAGCGATTTGTAGCTTATCTTAAGCATTGCCGCACATGCCCGTCTGTTCCAGCGTGTTTTCTGCAAGGAAGCCTTGATGACCTCCGCCTCTACCATGCCCGCATATCTTTCACCCAACTTCTTTAGAGAAAGACCGTGCCCGGGGACAAAGGAATCGACCCCGTCCGTCGTCGTTTCTTTGGCGCACCCGGTTTCGGCTCGATCTCTGGAACTGATTGTTTTGCGGCGGTTTGCCAAATCTGCATAAACTGACGATTCGTCGCCCAGCACAACTAAATTCTTAATAATGCTTTCGAGTTCCCGCACGTTGCCCGGCCAGGCATAGCTGAAAAAGAGATCGTAAACCTTTTCGGAAAGGTGGATGTAGGGTTTGCCGTATGCGAGACAATACTTTTCTAGAAAGAATTCCACCAAAAGCGGGATGTCCGCTCTATGATGTCTGAGCGATGGAAGAGACACACTGGCGACATTAAGTCTGTAGTAAAGGTCCTTCCTGAATTTTTCCGCCTTGACCTGCCTTAAGAGATCATTCCTGCTCGTGGCAATAATGCGAACATCAACATAGGAACTGTCTTCGCTTCCCAACCGTGAAAACTCGCCGCCCTCCAAGACTTGCAACAATTTGGCCTGCACGGACAGGGGCAGGTCGCCTACCTCGTCCAGAAATAACGTACCCCCATCGGCCAGATCGAATTTGCCCGGTTTCAGACGAAAGGCTCCGGTAAAAGCCCCTTTTTCATAACCGAAAAGCTCGCTTTCAAGAAGGGATTTCGGAATGGCAGCGCCGTTTACCTTGACAAAACTGTTTTTAGCTCTTGCAGATTGCTTATGTATCAGTCGGGCGACAACATCCTTGCCGGTCCCGCTTTCGCCCTGGATCAGAACGGTAATGCTGGTCCGACTTATTTTTTCTATGAATTCATGTATCTTCAGGATCTTTTCGTCTTCCCCGAAAAAATAGTCGCCGTGTACGAATCCCGGGTCTTCAGCAGACGACTGCAGCAGATCTCGAAGGGCCAGATCGAATTCCTGAGGTACGAATGGTCTCTTTATGAATACCGCTCGGTGGCTACCGCTATTGTCCAATCTCTCCCTTAGTTCTTCTCGTTCATAAATAATGACTGACGGAGGGCATCCCCCGGGACGAGTTTTTGTCAGAAACTGAATCTTCTGATCGGAGTCGGGAAAGATAACCAGCAAGGCATCGGCGGGCAATGGTTTCAAAGCGTCCGGGTCAATATCGTCCATAGCCGTGTTGTAGCCATAGTGCAGCATAATGGCCTGAATGTATCGCAAAAGATCATTGTCGGAAATACACGAGATAATGGTTTTGCTCATCTTCGAAATTTCTCGCTTGGCAGTATTTGGACAATATCTCACAAAAGCAAGGGGCGTGCCAGACAGGAAAAGACCAAACCATCACTTCTTAGGATATTTGGAAAAGAAGGCAGAAGGAAAAAGCATGGACAAAGGTAAATATTTTTCCTAAAAAAGAGAAAAGTTTTTCTCTCTTGCGCGAACGGTGGTTCGAACTATTCTTCGGGATTTTTCTCCGGAAGTAATCTTACGATGGCATTCTCAAGGTCTGAGACTTCAAATGGCTTGCTCAAAACGCAATCGGCATTTTTCTCCTGCGCCAGGAGTTCCGCATAACGGCCAAAACCGGTTATGGCAATAACTGGAATGCCCGGATAATCCTTCTTAATCACGCTGATAATTCCGATACCGCTGACGTACGGCATACTGAGATCTGTTATCACAATATCGTAAAAGCCGGAACGCAGATATTTTAATCCCTGCAAACCATCTTCAGCCCCGACGATGTCATACCCGAGGAAGTCTAGGTAGTTCATAAGCATAGAAAGGACTTCGCGATCGTCCTCTACTACGAGTATTTTCCTTTTTTGTGGCATACCCATCCCTTCCTGCAGAAAATCGTTAGCTTTTTATAAGATGAAAGTCCTGCAAAACGCAAACTTTTTTTT
>JAZDGK010000143.1:0-6197 GCA_043806955.1 Pseudomonadota bacterium
GCGCAAGCCGATCATCGTCACCACGCAGCAGAAGTTCGCCTGGGTGCTGGACGAGATCGAGAAGAACCCCGAACTGAAGAAACTCCGGGTCGCCTTCCTGATTGATGAAGCCCACCGCTCGCAGGAAGGGCAGATGGGCGCGGCTATCCGCTTGCCGTTTCGCAAAACGGACGAACCTGATGCCGAGGCCCCCGAGCTTGACCCGGAGGAGCAACTCGCCAAGATCATCCGCGAGCACGACCTCAATCAGATGATCGTCGCGTTCACCGCCACGCCTGCGCCGGCCACCGTCACCCTGTTCGGCGAGCCGTTCGACACCTACTCCGAGGCCGAGGCCATTGCCGAAGGCTATATCGTGGATGTGGCGGCCGGCGTCATTTCCTATAAAACGCTCTACAACCTGCATTGCCCGATCGTGCCCAAACTGGACGAGGAGAAGCTCTATCCCAAAGGGCTCGTTTCCAAGGCCCTCCAGAACGTGGCCTTCCAGGATGATGGCCTCATTCAGTACAAGGCCGAAGTGATGTTGCGCATCTTTGAAAAGGACGTAATGCCGCTCATCGACGGACGCGCCAAGGCGATGATTGTGACCACCTCCCGCGTCGCCGGGCTGCGCTATTTCCAGATCATCAAGGAGAAGCTGAAGGAGCGCGGCGCGGCTACGTACATGGGGCTCCACCCCTGTTTTTTCAAAACGAAGATCTCAAGGCTGCGCGCGACTGTCTGTTGCCCCCGGCTGGTGATCGGAGAGATCGCAGTATGAGTCTGGGAGATCCGCATATCGACTGCAAGTCGCTGCGCACCGTGACCGGGAGGACGGCGGATTGGGACGCACTGCTCCGGAGATGCTTGTGCTTTGCCAAGGGATTTGGAATCGGTCTGATTGCGCTCTGGGGTGTAGTTCACTCTCCCCACTTAAGCGCTGAAGAGATACTGCACCCCAGGACGGACCGAATCAAACCCCCGATAATGTTGTGGGCATGGGAACGTTCCGAAGATCTTACATTTATAGATACTCATCGAGTTGGAGTAGCTTTTCTGGCCCGAACAGTCTATATCCGGGACGGGAAAGTATATGTCCGGCCCCGGCTTCAGCCACTTCGTGTCCCCGAAAACACGTACGTGGAAGCGGTGGTCCGTATCGAAACCGACCGGATTGCGAAGCGCCTTTCTCCTGACGACTATTCCAAGTTGCTTAAGGTAGTGGCAGACGCCACAAATATGCCGGATGTATCAGGCCTGCAGATTGATTACGACGCCGTACGCTCGGAACGCCCGTTCTATGCAGAGCTCATACAGGATATGAGGCATCAGCTTCCGGATTCGGTGTCCCTTTCCATCACTGCACTTGCATCGTGGTGCACGTACGATTGCTGGTTTTCAGGTCTTCCTCTGGACGATGCCGTTCCTTTACTGTTTAGGATGGGGCCGAACCAGGGGCAGATCCGAGATTACCTGGAAAGAGGCAAAGACTTCCAACCTATGTGCCGCAGGAGCATCGGCATAGCCACGGATGAAATCTGTCCCAGGCTGCCGCCGGTACGGCGAATCTACGTATTCAATCCCAAGTCCTGGGCCAGAGATGATTTCATCAAAACCATGAAAGAGGTGGAGAAATG
Source organism: Pseudomonadota bacterium (assembly GCA_043806955.1). GTDB lineage: Bacteria > Desulfobacterota > QYQD01 > QYQD01 > JAZDGK01 > JAZDGK01. The sequence continues at coordinate 1,620 of JAZDGK010000143.1, forward strand.
CAGTCAACGCTCGGGAAATCCTTCGTTCTAATCATAGCAGCATTCGGACTGGCGGCTTTGCATATATGCCGTGTCGATGCATGCTGTCCTTCACCTGCTGAGATGGCTTTTATTTCTGAGTATCACCCGGATCCTCCCTTGGAAGGGTTCCTCGGAGGCCGCCTGGGAATTCTGCGGCCGGCTTACTCTCCCTATTATCTTTATGTGGCTTACAGGCAATTGAATTCCACCAACTTGGTCAAGGACCAGAGAATTCTGCTCGGTCTTTGGGAAGAGAAAACAGAAACCTGTTCCACTCCAAGAGACATTTACCATACGAATTGGGAGAGTGAATGGCTGAACGCACGAATGAAGGTTCCTGGAAACGAACGGCTTTACTCGATAACCAATCATCGTAAGATAGGAAAGGAAGAATACCATTACCAGTGGTATACAACCTGCTATGAGGATGCCTTCTTAAGTGCGGCAAGGACTCTTGGTGCCCGGATCAGTCGATTTGGTGCGGGCAGCCGGGAAGTCAAGCAGTGGCTCCTTGCACAGAATCTCGTCTTTACCAACTGTGGAGGGGGTAAGAGTATTCCTGCTGATGCGCCCGGCGATATAGATCCGCTTATCAAGCAAGACAGGGCTTATCAGATTGCCAGTGCCCATTTCTATTCCGAGGATTTTGATACGGCCGAAAAGCTGTTCAGGGAAATTGCGAGCGACCGTAAATCTCCGTGGAGAGAAATGGCCGCGTATTTAGCGACAAGAACCCTGGTCAGAAAGGCCAGCCTGGAGGGCGGCGAAGGCAAGGACAATTTAACGATACTTGCACGGGCAGAAGTTGAGCTTAGGCGAATACTTGAGGATAATCAACTGGAAAAGGTCCATTCTGCTTCTGCAAAACTGCTGGAACTGGTCCGTCAGCGCATGAATCCCGAACAAAGATTACTGGAGCTGGCAAAATCAGCCCTTACGGCTGAACCAAATGCAGAATCGGCGCGGAAGGTTGATGACTATATCTATCTTTTAGAACGCGTCAAGGCTGGAAATCCTGACGATATGACCGACTGGATCTGTTCATTTCGGCAACGCGATTTCGATCATTCCCTGAGAAAATGGAAAGAAACCGGCTTTCTCCACTGGCTGATCAGCGCATTGGGAAGTGTGAGAGCAGGCCATGCCGAGGCTTCGAATCTCCTCATGGAGACAGGGAAGATCAGTCCTGATTCATTGGTGTACCCGACCGCAGCGTATTGCAGGATTCGTCTGCTTGTCGATTCCGGGCGGGAAGATGACGCCCGCTCAGAGCTGGACAGCATTCTTTCTAATGATCGCGCGAAGCTCCCTCCGTCATCACTCAACCTTTTCCTGGCGCTCAGGATGAAGCTCGCGAGGGGTTTCGAAGAGTTTCTCGCCCACGCAAAACGGGTACCGGCAGGAATAGCTTATGAGGGCAAGGTCGTCGCGGAGATAAGACCGGAAGATGAAAAGCTTTTTCCTAAACAGCTCGAATTCTTCGACAAAGACTCTGCTGGCATACTCAACAGACAGATGCCTCTAAGACTGCTGGCCCGGGCTGCCAAAGGAGACTCCCTTCCCAGACACCTTCGCAAACAGATTGCCATTGCCGGATGGGTAAGGGGAGAGCTTCTGGAAAGACGAGAAATCGCCCGTGAACTGGCCACTCTACTATGCGATCTGGCCCCGGAGCTGAAGACTGACCTTTCGGCATATCTCTCTGAAAAGAACAGCAGGAAAAGGAAGTTCCTGGCCGTTCTCCTGGTACTGAAGAATCCCGGTATGCTGCCGTATGTAGAAGAAGGAACGGCGCGCCCCGTTCCTCTAAACGAGAGGTATGGTTTTGGAGCCGGTAACTGGTGGTGTTCATCTAAGAAAAGGGAAGTCTTTAGTCAGTTGTATGCAGTATCGAGTCAGCGCCTGGTATTTCTGACTCCGGAAGAACAAAGGGAAGTTGATGAAGAATGGACGGCTCTCATGAAGACCCCTGCTGCGCCAAACTATCTGGCCATGCAGGTGATTGAGTATGGAAGGACCTGTCAGAAGGACCCTCAGATCCCGGAGGCCCTGCATCTTGCCGTTCAGGCCACGCGTTATGGATGCAGTGACAAAGATACTACAGTGGTTTCCAAGGCTGCATTCACAATGCTTCATAAACGCTATGGAAAAAGTCTATGGGCCAGGAAAACGCCATACTGGTTCTAATATGATATCCGTTAGTGCGACGGCCATATCCCGTGCTTAACTTAGACCCCTTTTCGATGATCGTAACGGGCACCAGTGAACGGCTTTTGAGAGGGACAGAATGCATCGAATCTTCTCAGGATCAAGAAGTGGTTTAGTAGGGCTACTTGTTCTGTGTTTTCTGATCGTTACCGGGATCTGCCGGGCACAGACGGATATCGACAGCATTGAACTGACAGGGGCTGAGAACTTGCCGGCGTCGCCTCCTGAACCGGCAAAGCTGGAAATCGGTATCGCCAATCTCGAAGAGCTCCGGAAAGAATTGAAGGATTCTTTGGAAAATGCGCGAAAGGGATTGGAAGCCCGTGAGTATTCTCCGGCGCTCGGATCTCTGGAGAAGGCTGTGTGCCGTGTTTGCAGTGACAAAGGGTGTACAAAATGGAGGGTGTCTACCGATTCAGACAAGCAGGCCGTTGTTGATCTGGCGGCAGAACTTGCCTTGGCCGCACCGGACCTGGACCGGGCCCATTATGTCATGGGAGAGGTTTATCGTTATGTTTTAGGCAACCGAACCCGGGCTGCTCAAGAATACGAGAAAGCGGTGGAGCTCCGGCCGAGTGAGTACTCTTATCTCGACGAACTGGGTGATTTGTATTATGAGCTCGGGGAACACAAGAAAGCAATGAAGGCATACAAGGCATTACTCCGGTTACATCCCATAAAGCAGTATGCATACGTGCTTATCGGCAAAGCACATCTGGCATGTAGTCAACCCAAAGAGGCCCGCAAAGCATTCCTGACTGCGGTCAGACTGCCTGCCGGTCCGGATGCCTCGTGGTGCGGAGATGCCATGGGATTGAATATCATTCCTTTACAAACGTACTCTGAGATTGGGGATGCTTATTCGAGATGGCCCAAGCATCAAAAAGATGCTATTGGCGTATTCCAAGAGGCGATTAAGGTCTGTCCGAAAGCCTGTGATCATGAAGGACAGCTTACTTATGCGTATGCCTCTCTCGCTGAGGCTTATAAACGTTGCGGAGAACAAGCCAAAGCTATCGATACATTAAGGAAGCTGTTAAAAGCCGACCCTCAAAATGGACCCGGTTGGCTCGATCTTGCGAGCCTTCTATATTCCTCCGGAAAATATCCGGAAGCAACAAAAGCATACGAGAAGGCGCTGCCTCTTGCGGGGCCCGATGTCAGCAGGTCCGGCATATATCAGCGACTGATCTATCTTTATTTGATGACGGGGAACTGCAAGCAATGTCTCGATGCCTGCAAACGGGCCGTGCAAACTGACCCGGACAATACCTGTTTTTTGCTCCATATGGCGATCGCATACCTTCGTCTCGGCCGCTACGAACAGGCCGCATTCAAATTCGAAGACTATATCGGGAAAGAACCCGACAGTTGGTACGCATATTGTGAACTGGGCCAGGCCCGGTACCGGGCTGAAGAGTATCAAGAAGCCAAAAAGGCATTACTAGACGCCATCCGGATCAAGAAGGATTGCCGGGCAGCCTGGCTCTATTTGGGGCTTGTTTACAGCCGTCTTGGTTTTATGGAAAAGGCGGTAGATGCCTACAGTGAAGTCTTGGCCATGGATGGCGACAACGCCGGCGCGCTACATAATTTGGGGTTCTGCCTTGATAAACAAGGCCAAAAGGAACGTGCTTCCGACTGCTATCATAGGGCGGGGGTGATTTTCCTTTCAAACGGGAAGCGGGATTTTGCTATTGTGGCTCTGGAGAACCTTAAAGGGACAGCATCCCCGCTGTACTATGATCTGAAGTCGAGAATCTATGCCAGGACAATACCAGCTTCCCTGAAAAGCCATGGGGACGCCCTTAACTTATTAACTTGACGTGACGGTTTGCTTTTGATATTGTTTCCTGCATGCTCAGACAGTCACGCATTGACACGACAGGGGCGCTGCATCACATTATTGCGCGAGGTATTGAGCGACGAGAGGTATTCGAGGATGACCAAGACCGGTATGACTTTGTCAAAAACCTTGGTTTGATCCTGGAACAAACGGAAACGGCGTGCTATGCTTGGTCATTGATTCCAAATCATGTACATCTCTTGTTGAGAACCGGCCCGGTGCCAATCGCCACCGTGATGAGGCGTTTGCTGACCGGCCATGCCGTCCGGTACAACCGAAGACATCAAAGGCATGGACACCTCTTTCAGAACCGTTATAAATCAATACTGTGCCAAGAGGACCCCTATCTTCTTGAACTGGTAAGATATATTCACTTGAATCCTTTGAGGGCAAGACTGGTTGCTGATTTGGATCAACTGGACCAATACCCGTTTTCCGGTCATGGGGTCATCATGGGCAAACTCCAGCAACCCTGGCAGAATAGAGAAGAGATCTTGCGGTAT
>JAZDGK010000144.1:0-11999 GCA_043806955.1 Pseudomonadota bacterium
GGGACTTACGAATACCCGACCGTCACTGTCAGCGCCGTTGACCCGGACGCCGCAGAGCCCTTCCGAGGTCCGGTCAACAGGGGCACATTCAGGTTCACCCGGACCGGGGATACGGCCTGGCCGATGACCGTGAACTTCAGCGCGGGCGGCACGGCAACCGGTGACGCCGACTACACCAGGCTGACCGGGTCCGTGACTATAGCGGCCCGCAAGGTTACTGCCGACGTATATGTGGTACCCCTCGATGACACGTCCTACGAAGGCGGCGAGACGGTAGTGGTCACGCTCACGCCTGCCGGCTCGTATCAGGTCGGTTCGCCCGGCAGCGCCACTGTTACTGTTGCCGACAACGACTTGCCGTATGTGGCCATTGATGCCACCGACGCCGACGCCTCGGAGTCGGGTGACCCGGGGTCGTTCACTATCCTGCGGACGGGCATCAAAACTTCCCCCCTGGCAGTGAACTACACCGTCACCGGTACGGCAAAAAACGGAACCGACTATACCATAATCGCGAGTTCCGTAACCATGTCCCCCGGTATATCTTCCGTGGTCATACCGGTGACGCCGGTTAATGATTCGGAGTGCGAGAGTGCCGAGACGGTTATCATCACGATTTCCCCCAGTGCCTCATACTGGATTGCCTCTGTGTTTAAGTCGGACACCGTAACGATTGCGGATAACGATCTGCCCAGGATAAGCATCAAGGCCACGGACGCGACGGCCTCGGAACCGGGAAAAGGCCCGCTGGATAAAGGGCAGTTTACGGTCTACCGGACCGGAGGAACCGCCACGGTACTGAAGGTCAAATACACGGTCAGCGGCACTGCTGTGAACGGCGCCGACTATCAGACACTGACCGGGTCCCTGGACATACCGGTAAAGTCCACTTCGGCCGCAATCACTGTGGCCCCTCTGCACGATGCGGACTTTGAGGGTAACGAGGACGTAGTGGTCACGCTTTCGGCTGATGCCTCCTACGTGGTTGATCCACCGGCCACCCCGGCGCCGGTTGTGATCAAGGATAACGATCTCCCCACAGTTACCATCAATGCCACCATTGCCAATGCCGCGGAGGGGGGCGCTCACGGCGAGTTTACCGCCTATCGAAGCGGGGCTCCGATCGGGGATTTGACCGTTAATTATATCATTCGCGGTACGGCAGCAAACGGGACGGACTACACGTCAATCGGCACGTCCGTAACCATAAAGACCGGGTCTTCTTCAGAAGTCATAAAGATAACTCCTGTGAATGACCCAGTCTTCGAGGGCCCCGAAACCGTAGATATCACCCTTTCGGGCAGCTCCGCGTACTCCATAGGTACGCCGAACAGGGCCATAGTGACCATAGCGGACAATGACCTGCCGAAAGTCACGATCGCGGCCACGGACAACGCAGCAGGGGAACCCGCAAGGGGACCGCTCAATCTGGGCTGGTTTACGGTCTACCGGGACGGCAACACGAGTTCCCCGTTGACCGTAAGGTATACCTCCGGCGGTGGGGCCACACCGGATGCGGACTACAGGGCGCTCTCCGGCTCTGTAACCATACCGGCACGCCGGACCTCCGCCACGATCAAGGTGGAACCTTTCCATGATACTACGAAGGAAGGTAACGAGACAGTGGAGGTCACGCTCTCCAACGACCCTGCCTATGACGCAGCAGCGCCGGACAGTGCGGTTGTTACTATCGCGGACAACGACTGACACGACGTCGTTACGTGCAAGGTAAAAAATGAACGAGGCCGGGGGAGTCCCCGGCCTCGTTCAGGCTGTTTCACGAATGGTTTTGCGATTGCTTATCTAAAGATGATGACTTCGTAAAGAGTCGAAAAGTACTACTCTTTGTCATTCCGGCCCCGTATCAAGTACGGGGTAAACTCCAGCCGGAAGCCAGTCTATTCAAGTAGTTACGGGGGAGCTGGACTCCGGTTTTCACCGGAGTGACGACTTTTTACGAGCTCATCAAAGATGGAGGGATATAAATGAGGAATACGTGCTGTATGGAACTAATCCGGCGTTGTTTGTTGTTTTCAGTCGCTATTTCGATCATTTGCTGCCCCGGCCGTGCAGTGGCCGCCCCGCCTCTGGTCCTCGGGGACGCTGAGATCGTACCGTACGAACAATGGGAGGTCTGGCTTTCTTGCAGTTATAAAGAGACCAAGGATGAACGTGCCTATAAGGCCCCCACATTGGAAGTCATTTACGGCCTTTTGCCGAGGCTTGAATGGAGTCTGGAGACCACCTATTTTGTCGATGAGAACGGAGACAAATCAGAGGGCATTGAATGCATCGGGACCCAGCCGAAGTACCTCCTTGTGGAGGAAGGGGATAGAAATCCCGCACTGACCGCAGCGCTTCAAGTGGAAGTCCCTACAGACGATGACCAGAGCCGCCTCGACTTCGATGAATGCGTTTATGCACCCGCGATAGCATCAGAGAAGCATTTCGGCCCCGTTCTCCTTGTAGGGCAGGTCAAATACTTTATTGATAAAAAATGGCGATACGGGATGGACCTCATGTATGAGTGGGACGACGAGCTCAAATTCCTGGCAGAAGTGTACGGCCACCATTATACTAACTCGGAGAAGCTGGATGAGCTGAATTTCAGGCTGGGCTTCAAATACAAGTTCGTCGAGAACGGAAAAGTGTATTTTGCAGCGGGCCGCAGCATTTCCCACGCAGAAGATACTCGACCGCTCTTCGAGGCTATGACCGGGATAATGTTTGAGTATTAGGAAGTTAACTCGCTCGCCCTGTTCGTCATTTGAAGTTTCACTCGGCACCCGGTATTCCGTGCCAAGAGGCTGCCGGACTTGCGCGATCGTCAGTAGATCATCCCCAAGTCCGACAGGCTCCTGGGTACTTTTCTTGGTTGCGGCTCTGCCGCGTTGTGTAATCTGAATTAACGGAGAAAGAATTATGAGAAGAATTGGCTGCATATTAGGCACAATACTGGCTTCTTTCTTAATCTGGGGATGTACCCAGAAGGCCGAAAAAGAGGTCGTGATTTATACTTCGGTTGATCAGATAATCTCTGAACCGGTTCTCAAAGACTTTGAAAAAACCACGGGAATTGAGGTAAAAGCGGTATATGATGTTGAGGCTTCCAAGACCGTGGGACTTGTAAATCGCCTTATTGCAGAAAAAGACCATCCAAAATGCGACGTGTTCTGGAATTCTGAGATCGGGCGAACCATAGTTTTGAAAGAGAAGGGTGTTCTGGACCCCTACAGGTCGCCTTCGGCCCAAGATATTCCGGCAAAATTCATCGACAAGGACGGATACTGGACGGGGTTTGCCGCCCGCGCCAGAGTCCTGATCTACAATACCGGTATGATAAAAGAAAAGGACCTGCCCCAATCCATATTTGACCTGACCGAAGAGAAATGGAAAGGCAAGCTGGCATTGGCCTATCCCCTTTTCGGAACGACGGCCACACACATTGCCGCTCTCTATTCCACACTGGGGCCGGAAAAGACAGAAAAGTTTCTTAAGGATCTCGAAGCCAATAATGTCGTGATTGTGGACGGAAATGCCGTATCAAGGGACGTCGTTGTCGAAGGGCGGATTCCACTGGGTTTCACCGACACTGACGATGTTAATGTGGCCATTCAGTCCGGAAAGCCGGTAAATATGTTTTTCCCGGACAAGAATGGATTGGGGACCCTTCTCATTCCGAATACGGTCGCCCTGGTCAAAGAGTGCCCGCATCCGAACGAGGCCAGAGCTCTTATAGATTATCTCTTGAGCAAAGACACGGAGAGTAAGCTTGCCTTCTCGGAAGCCGCACAGATTCCAGTCAGGCCCGGCGTAAGAAAACCCGGCCATGTACCTGATATCTCGTCCATCGGGGTTATGGAAGTCGACTGGTACCGGATTGGGAAGGATCTGGAAAGGGCCGCAGCATTCTGCCAGAGACTGTTTGTAAGGTAAAGATACTTGAAACCACCGCTTTCATTATCGGTCACAGCATCTGTTTTGTTCGCAGTAATCGTTCTGGCCCCGGTCATCTACATGGTCGGGGCCGGCATTGGACTGGACGGTCCCGGCTCCACACCCGGCCACAGTTTCCTGTTGGATAAACGCCATGCCTCTCTGGCCGGCAACAGCCTCGGGGTGGCAGGAGGCACTGCTCTTCTCTCTCTTTTCATCGGGGTGCCTGTGGCGTTTCTTGCTGCCAGAACGGATGCGTGGTGGAGAAGCATACTTGCGGTCATTTATGTGGTGCCGGTCCTTATCCCGCCGTATATACATGCCATCACATGGAGCCACATGGACAAGTTTCTCCAGGAATATCCCGGCCTGGACATCCATAGTCTTGGGGGGGTCGTATTCGTGCTGGCCCTCGCCTATTTTCCATTCGTGACTTTGCTCGCGTATACCGGATTCAAATCCATAGACAGAAATCTGGAGGAAGCTTCCCTGCTGTACTGCGGCAACTGGAGGACTTTTCGTTCGGTTACGCTGCCGCTGGCCGCACCCCATATTTTCGCCGGCGCCACCTTCGTATTCATATTCTCCATTATCGATTTCAGCGTGCCGGACATACTCAGGGTAAATGTCTATCCGGTGGAGATTTTTATCCAATTCAGCGCGTTCTATGACGAACGGGCCGCGCTGTTCCTCTCGTTACCCCTGATTGCAGTGACCTTGTCCCTGGTTCTCATCCAGAAATGGTATATGAAGAATCGTTCTTATGTCCAGATATCAGGGGAATATTCAAAAGGAGTCATATACGGTCTTGGGACAGGGAAGCCCTTCGCTTTTGCTTTTTGCTGCCTGGTCATGGCCTTGGCGGCCGTGTTCCCGCTGGTCGTCCTCGTCGGGACCGCAGGGCCCATTTCCAACTACGTGAAAGTTCTTACCACTTCGCTCGATCAAATCGTCTACAGCCTTGTCCTTGCATCGCTCGGTGCAACTGCTACGGTATCTTTGGCCTTCGCCCTGTCCTACCTGATACGACATTCTGTGAAGGGAAAATTATTCCTGGAGATCGGCACCCTCATTCCATTTGCCGTACCAGCCGTTACTATGGGAATCGGGCTGATAAAAGTGTGGAACCGGCCTGTTGGGGATATCGTATACGGGAGTTCCATGATCATTGTTTTTGGCTATGTCGCCCGGTTCATTCCGTTCGCTGTGGCAGCCATTTCTTCCGGCATGAAACAGCTCAGTCCTCGTCTGGAAGAAGCGGCCTTTCTGGCTGTACCTGGGTGGAAACGAATCATCGGAAGAATTGTAGTCCCACTGCTTATGCCCAGTCTGCTGATCAGCTTTTTTATCGTGTTCATCCTGGCCTTTGGGGAACTCGGGGCCACCCTTTTGGTAACTCCGCCGGGAAAGGAAGTAATTCCGGTAAGGATCTACAACCTCATGCACTATGGCGCTGATCAGATGGTGGCTGCACTCTGTTTGATTCAACTGGTTATCATATTCGGTCTTTCATGTTTGTGCCTTGTTGCCCGCAACAAGCTGTCCGCAAGGAGCAGCATATAATGATAGAAGTAAGAAACATTACAAAACGATATGGGACGCGGGAAGCAGTCCGAGGCTTAGCGTTTGAACTGGCGGAAGACGAAATCCTGGCCGTAATCGGTCCGTCCGGATGCGGCAAGACCACCCTTCTGAGACTTCTGTCCGGTTTCGAGCGGCCTGATTCCGGGGAAATATACATAGACGGTGCAAAGGCAAGCGCCCCGCAAACAAGCATCGCCCCGCACAGGAGAGGGATCTCTCTGATATTCCAAGATCTTGCCCTCTGGCCTCACATGACCGCGGCAGAGCATATCTACTTCGTGCTCAGGACCGGCAAGGCCGGGCGTGGTCTCCTGAAAGAAGAGATGGAGGGCATACTGAGGAGCGTGGACCTCATGGGCTATGGGAATCGATATCCAGGTCAGCTTTCCGGCGGGGAGAAACAGCGTCTGGCCATTGCCCGGGCTATCGCCTCAAGATCAAAGTATTTGCTTATGGACGAGCCGCTTAGCAGCCTCGACCCGCTCCTCAAGAAGGAACTGCAGGAGCTGATCGTCAAACTCAGAAATACGTTCCATATGGGCATTATCTACGTTACTCACAATATGGAAGAGGCATTTGCCCTGGCTGACCGGATAGTTATAATGAATACGGGAAAACTTGAGCAAGTGGGCAGGAAGGAGGATCTGGTCAAAGATCCTCGGAACGGGTTTGTGCGCAAGTTCCTCGGAGTCGAGTAGCCATGATCGGCTTAAGAGTATCCGTTCACCGTCACCCGTTCACCGTTGTCCGTAAGAACCTGAAAAGCATCTTTTTGGCAGCAGCGGTCATTCTGACTGCGGTATTGGCACTCGGCGATTGTGAGTGCGTTATGGCGCAACAGAAGATTCCCGTTTTCTATACCTGGGAAGGGTTCGAAGCAGATAAGTGCGCCTCCATATGGCTCATAAAGCGTTTCATAAGCAAGAATGCGGTTTTCAAGTTCTGTCCCAAGGGTGAGACACTGACCGAAGGAATCCCCTTTGATACACCCGATGCGAAATTCAGGAGATACCATAATATGTCCGCGTTTGAGTCGTTCTTGAAACACTACGAAGTGCACGAACCGGCGCTGGTCTACATTGGGAAGATAATTCACGATATAGAGGTGAACAAATGGGAGCAGAAGGTCATGCCGGAAAGCGTAAGAGTACAGAATGAAATCAATAGAATCATTCTAAAGCATGAGAATGCCGGTGAAGTAATAGAAAAAAGCTGCGTCTTTTTTGATTCACTCCATAGAGAAGTAGCTGTCCGCCTGCAAAGATCTCACCCTGCGAAAAAAAGCCGGTCTTTCAAATCGTCACCTGATTAGTTGTGTTTCACTCCGTTCAACCCAACCTCGGAGCCGGTGTTCAAGGGGGGAAAACCTTTTCCCCAGGGAAGTATAGTTCCCTCAAAAATGGAAATCTACTTCCATTACCGCCTCGAAGACAAGAATTTGATCCGGCAGCACTCATGCACTTTACCTCCGGAAACCACTAACGTAAACTCAACAAACACGAAAACTTGCGGAAGTGGCACACCCGTTGCAATCTAATTGTCCCAGGCAGGACGACCAAGGGGGAAAGTCCGAGCCTGTTTCTATAGACTTCCAGATAAAGCCTTTGGGTGCGTTATCGGTCGGGGATGTACGAACAGGTACTATCCCCTCTCTGCTGCCTTCCCAAAAACATTATCTGAAACTCTATATCCAGCCTGTATTCTTTCGATGAAGCTAGGCCACTGCTTCACCGGACAGTTCGAAAATTTCAGCGATCATATGTTTGCTTCGGCGCATGTGGACCTGGTTTCTAAACAGGAGGTAAAAGGCGTGTTATTGCGTTCCCGTACCCGGTATTATCCCAATGTCCTTATCGTGGCATCAGTATTGGCTGCCGTTTGGTTGACCTTGAGGCCGGAGGCCGGCCATGCCGAGACAACAAGCTTCCAGCTCAATCTGAAGCCGGGCTATAGTCTCATACACATTCCCTTCGATCCCGGCCAAGCCGTCAGCGCCGGGGGCATTCAGGTTGGTTCGCCCCTCACTGCCGGAAAACTCTACGGTGTGATCAATCAGATCGAGCCCGGGTGCATTGAGTCTGTCGAGACCTGGGACAAAAGCCGCAAATACACCGGCCTCGGGGATACGGATTTCAACATGGAACTGGGCAGAGGCTATTTCGTCCGGTGCAGTAAGGCCGCGGGAATTGCCGTTTCGGGCGCGATAATCGGCCATTCCATTCAGCTTCTGGAGGGATGGAATTGCATCGGCATTCCCGACCAGGGACAAACCGCCTCATCTCTGGCCGAGCATTTGGGCGGGGCCTGCGAGGAGGTCAAAGCCTGGTATTACGGAAACTGGAAGGCATATGCGCCGGCGCTGGAGAACGAGGACTTTCCCCTGGAGAATACAAGTGGATATTTGATAAAGGTCTCTGAAACCTGCACCATGAAAGTGCCCCTCTGGACGGTTCTGGACGAGTTGAGGACGGTCCGGTTCAGGGAAGGTGTCAGTAGCGTCAGCGCCGCTGATGTCGCAAGAGCGGGGATCTTTGAGGCCCAGTCCGTGCAGTTTAACGGTCAGGACTTGCTTCAGGAGCTGCTGGGGACTATGGAGCAGGATTTCCACAGTGAAGAGCTGACCATAGAACCTTCCGAAGACCCTAATGCCGCGGTTCTCATATATCGCTATGACCGATACGTCTTCAACTACAATCCCGGAAACGGCAAGGTAGTCCTCACCATTGCCAGTAATGGGACCCAAGGCTACAGCGGCACAACAACCGTGTACTTTAATGCTGCCGGGAAGGTGGAGCGAGTCGTCTACGTATCTTCCGACGGCAAAAAGAATGAGTGGATATACATGTATGATATGTACGAGATGTCGATCATCTCGTACATATATGACGGCCACCCATATTACTCGGAATATACGGTGCAGACCTACCAATACGACAGCGCAGGGAGAAAGAAGAGCTATGATTGCATGTTGTCTGTATCCACATATCCGGGCAGCTCAGTATTCAAGATAAAAGACAGATATGCGGTCGCGTTCAAGTACGATGGTCGGAACCGGATCTCGGAGCGGACCTGGAGGGCGTATCTGAATTATGGTCTGAGCTACAGTTGGAAGGTCTCCGAACAGGTGAAATTCGATCCGGCTACTGGGACCGGCACGTGCATCCAGAGCACATATGGGGCTGAAACCGCGGCAGGGGCGGATAATGGTCCGCTTTCAAGAATCGAAGCCAGCGGGGAGGGAGCCGCCAACGGATTTGTATATGACTGCCAGACGAAGAGCGGCAAATTCACAGCCGGAGGCATAGCTTACCAGGTGAACGGGCTGGGATCATTTGCACCGACTGCCAACAAGGCTTTCGCTCTGTACTGCTCGATTGCAAAGCTGTTCACCGGTGTCGTCACCCCTCAGGACGTACTCGTCACCGCCGTAAAAGAGACTGGAGAAATCGTTCAGACACAGGTAACGGCAGCCGGCAAGAATTATATAGTATGGTGCAACACGGTCTCCGGCGAGGTGCAAATCGGGATCAGGATCAGTAATATATCGTCGAACACTGTCCTCGGGCCCGGGGTAACATACGTGGTCCCGTCAGGGGAATCAGCCATCGTATCCGGGGCACAGGTAACCGTTTCCGGGGAGTTGCTGATTGAGTCCGGTGCGCGGCTTGATCTGTTGAACTCGGCCACAATGGACGTCCCCGGCGCTTTGACTGTTCAGGCCGGCGCCCGTCTTCGTTTTTCCCGCCAGTCAGGCATTAACGTCTCCGGGAGACTGACTGCCGCAGGCTCGGCTGATTCGCGCGCTATATTCACCTCGGCGGAAGAGAGTCCGTCCAGCGGAGCCTGGCGGGGCATAGTCTTATACGAGGGAAGCAACGCCGAAATCAGTTATTGCGACTTGGCCTTGGCAGATATAGCCGTTTCATCCCGCACGAAACAAATGCGCATAAGCAATTGCAGGATTACCGGCTGCAATACGGGCATTTACGTTTACAGCGGTGCGGTGAAATCCCCCAATGCAGTGATAATAGACAACAATACATTTCAGGAAAACTACAATTACCATGTTCAGGCAGACTACAGTACGGGAAACATTCAGATCACGAATAACACCCTGCCCGGCCACCCGGACAACTCGCAAAGCTGCGGAGTGGTACTGACCTGCAGTGCCCTCACCATCGAAGGCAACACATTTCTCGCTGCAGACATGGACAGTAACCCTGCTACCTATGACAACTATGTGGGCATACTCATTCATGGCATCGGGGGCGACATAAACATCCGCAACAATACCATCTCCGGGTACACCCGAGGCATTCTTGTCGACCAGGCGTGCAACAGAGAAGATATAAACGAAATAAGCGGCAATACCATAACCGGCAACCAGTACGGATTGAAACTCCACTATTGCCTGGCACGCATTAACGGGAACTATATTCACGGCAATACGGTTAATCTCCTCGCATCGTACCATTCCGGCACTATCGCCGCACAGGGGAACTACTGGGGGAGTACGGATCCCGGTGTTATTGCTGGAACCATCCAAGACTATTCCGACGAAGACTCCTCCGACCCCAACGTGCCTGCAGTCGCTTATGTCCCTTTCCTGGACAGTCGGGGGAATCCGGTGGCCGGAAACTATCTGCAAACGGGAGAGATCAATCAGAACGTGACTCTGGGATCGGGCATTTATCTACTGGCAGGAGTGATGCAGATCAATTCCGGGGCAACCCTTACCATACCGGCCGGGGCCAGGATCATCTCCTACGCTGGAAGCAGGATCATAGTAAAGGGAGGCGTTTCTCTTCAAGGCACTTCAAGTAATCCCATCACCTTCACCTCTGCCCGGACAAAACCGGCAAAAGATGACTGGCTTGGACTGGAACTGACTGCCGAAAGCACAGGGACAATAAGTTACTGCAATATCAGTTACGCAGCGTGTGGAATCGCAGCCTACAGAAAAAATGTAAGCATCACCAATTGCCGGATCACTGATTGCAGCACGGGGATCTGTATCAGAAGCGGCGACGTAACGGCCCCCAATGCCGTCATAGCTGAAAGCAATACGCTGCTGGACAATTACGACTGCCATATTCTGGTAAAGAACAGCACGGGAAACATCAGGATCAGGAATAATACCCTGGGAGGCAACTCCGGCAACTGGGGCGGCTATGGAATAAAACTGTCCTATAGCGCTCTCACCATTGAAGGGAACGGGCTCCGGGCGGATGACAGGGACCCCAAGCCTGCTACCTATGAGGGCAGCTCAGGCATCTATGTTTATGACATAGCTGGAGAGATTAACATCAGGAATAATACCATTACCGGATACAACTATGGTTTGTTCGTGGAATACGCATATTCCAGGAAAGACATAAACGAAATAAGCGGCAATACCATAACCGGCAACAGACAGGGCGTGCGGATGTTTGGGTGCAACGCCCGCATGACGGGCAACCGCATCCACGATAACAGCGAATACAATCTCCGTACCGGCAGTTTCACCGGCACAATCCGTGCTGAGAACAATTACTGGGGATCCACCGATCCAGGGGTGATAGCACAGTCCATCCGGGATCATTTCGAGGAGTCGGATGCACCCATAGTTGACTACGTCCCGTTCTGGAATGATCAGGGGAAAGCGGTTGCCGGGAACTATTTGGCTACAGGAGAAATCGGTACAAACATGACCTTGAGTTCGGGCCGGTACCTGCTGGCCGGGGAGATGATGATCGATGCGGGCGCCACCCTTACCATACCTGCCGGGACAACCATTGCCTCTTATCCTGAGAGCAGGATCATAATAAAGGGAGGTATTTCCGCCCAAGGTACTGAAAAGAGCCTTCCGATTACCCTCACATCGGCAAAGGCCGAGCCGGCCAGGGGCGATTGGCATGGCCTGGAGTTGATCGCCGGGAGCACCGGGAACTTAAGCTACTGTAGTATCAGTTATGCAACCTGCGGGATTGCGTCGTACCGGGACAATGTAACCTTGAGCAATTGCCGGTTTACCGGCTGTACCGTCGGCATTAGCGTTAACAGCGGTGAGGTGACGGCCCCGAAGTCCGTAGTATTAAACAACAACGTATTGCAGGACAACTACGAGTGTCATATCAAGATGAACTGCAGCACGGGCAACATTCAGATCACGAATAATACCATGGGAGGAAACCACGACAATCCGGGCGGCCAGGGAATATGCGCGTTGGAGAGTGCCTTTACCGTTGAAGGAAACAAGCTTCAGGCATACGAGAGCGGCTCGGGGATATATATTCGTTATATAGCGGGTGACATAAGTATCCGAAACAACATCATCTCGGGCTATGGCACGGGTATTCAGGTTGAACACGCGTCTAAGCGAGACGACATAAAGGAAATTACCGGCAATGCCATAACCGGCAACACGGTGGGATTGAACCTCAATTCTTGCCTTGCCCGCATGACCGGTAATTACATGCATAGCAACAAGGACCGCAATC
>JAZDGK010000145.1:0-5162 GCA_043806955.1 Pseudomonadota bacterium
GCGGTAGTGAGCTGGCCCGGGGCTAACGGGAGCCAGAGGCAGGTCTCGGTCTCTTCCATCGTGAGGTGAGGGACGTGGACATAGATAAGTGTCCCGATATTGCGCTGGATGTTGGTTCGGAGTCAAGGCGCATCAAGGGGCACATATCGGGATATGTAACCCTTGATGCAACACAGAAGCCGGATCAAAAGACAGGCAAGATCTGCCTGTGCGTGTCTGCACGCAGACAGGTGGGATAATTATTTATGTCCACGTCCCTTAAGCGACCGGAGCGAGCGAGTGGTACAAAACGGGCTATAGCCGCTTCCGGGCGTGTATCCGGTTACGGTTTCCCCCGGCTAAAGTGACACGAGATATGGGATCGTCGCCGGAGAGGCTTGAATCAGTTAAGCCTTTTAAGCTGGTTAAGTTTTTTTCGTTCAGCAGCTTTGTCGCTATACTAGTCTTCAGCTTCATTCTCACTTCAATTATTTCCTATCGAACCAGGACGGTGTTGCTTCACAAAAGTGAACAATACGCCCTCCTTCTCGCCGAGAACCTGAACCATCAGGTTTATCTCCATTTTATTATTCCTACCATTCGGACACATGGATACATAAAACTGCGGGAACCGGAACAGTTTGCCCTTTTGAATACGGTAGTTCGGAATACCATACATAGCTTCCGGATCGGCAGTGTGAATATTTACGATGCCGCGGAGAACGTCGTTTCATACAGTACGGAGACCTCGATGGTCGGGCGGCGAGATGTGGGAGGTATGGCATACAATCTTGCCCTGCGCGGCAAATACTCCTCGCAACTGGTTTCGAGAGGAGACAGTTGGTCGATTTGGCCGGGCAAATGGGGTGAGGAAAGGGAGTTGAAAACGTACATACCGTTTCGCCATGAAAAATTGCTTTCATGGCGCACCGGTCCGATTATGGGCGTATTTGAGATTACGCAGGACATTTCGGCCGACTACGAAACCATCAGCCAGTTTCAATACATGATAATCATGGTTTCCGCAGTGCTGATGACGGTTCTTTTTCTTGTCCTGCGATACATAGTGGCACGAGCCGATCGGATTATATACGCAAGGGCTTTGGAACAGCGAAGACTCGAGGAACAGTTGAACCAGTCGGAAAGACTCGCCAGCCTCGGCGAGATGATTGCCGCGGTCTCACACGAAATAAAGAATCCTTTGGGTATAATCCAAAGCACGGCAGAAATGCTGGAAAAGAAGGTCAGGAGTTTCGATCCCCAGAATCGCCTGGCATCCATAATCTTTGCAGAGGCCAACCGTTTGAATCGCATCGTTACGGAATTTCTCGATTTTGCCCGACCGCAGACTCTTTCCATAGGCGCCTGCAACACGTGCGAAATAGTTGACCGGAACCTTTCCTTCCTCGAACCCGAACTGGAGAAGGCC
Source organism: Pseudomonadota bacterium (assembly GCA_043806955.1). Classification (GTDB taxonomy): domain Bacteria; phylum Desulfobacterota; class QYQD01; order QYQD01; family JAZDGK01; genus JAZDGK01. Next base: position 1,409 of record JAZDGK010000145.1, read on the forward strand.
GGAATCAGTGTAGAAAGGAATTTTGTCGGGGATGATGCCGTGATTGAAGGAGATCAGGATCTCCTTTACCGGGCCTTGCTAAACATATTTGTAAATGCGATCCAGGCCATGCCTGATGGTGGAGATTTGACCATAGACTTGTCATATACGGACGAGAAAAAAGAGAATCTTCAAATCTCGATAAGGGATACGGGTGGGGGAATACCGCCGGACATTGCACCAAAAATCTTCAAGCCCTTCTTCACCACAAAGCACAAAGGAAGCGGCCTTGGGTTGGCCATTGTTAACAATATTATAAGACAACACGACGGGGTTATAAGAATAGAGAGTCGGGAAGGGATGGGGGCGAGATTTGTAATCGACCTTCCGGTCAAACAGCGCCGAACTGCCGGCGGGTAATCTTCGGCTTAAGCAAGCACATCGAAGAGCTTGCCCAAGAGTTCGTCTTCGGCTTTTACCGCCTTGAGATCTGCCGTGTAGGCGCGCTGAGTGGCAACCAGGTCGACCAGTTCCTCTTCCAAAGAAACGTTGGACGTCTCTCTTGTTTCGGAGGCGCCTTCTTCAGAGAGTATTGCCCCGGACGTCTCAATCTTTTCGATTGCCGACACTTCCACACCCGACGGCACGGTTTCGGTCAGAACCGCACGGCCTTTCTTGAAACCGTCGGTATTAGAATTGGCGACGTTATTGGCCGTTACCCCGAGCTTTTGGGCCATTGCTCGGACGCCGGACAGGGCAGGATACGATGCATTAATCATTTCATCCACCCCCTTGCTTTTATTACACTGCTTCCGTTACTTCTTATCGGAATCTTTTGTGCAGAGCTTAAAGAATCGCGATCCCCTAGGAGCCTGTCGGAGTTAGGGGATCGTCACGAGGAAAGACCGAGCAATCGCTGGTTGCACCTCCTGCTCACCAACCCAAATCCACCGCCAAAATTTGTCCAAGCTTACGAATCGCGCTTTCCCACGCGGTGGATTGACCATAGACGATGGACGATAGACCACAAAACACATCGTCTGTGGTCCGCGGTCCATGGTCTATCCACCGCCCGTATGCCCGATTTGACTGCATCTGACTCAACAACTTCGATATGCCGATTAGGCGGTGGATTCTGGCCAACGGGTTGCTTAGCTTTCACGGTTATGGTATTTCAAAATGGAACGAAAATGGAATTGGAGATTATCATGCTGGAATCGCTTAAGTCCCTTCTGAAACGGACGGCTTTGAGCAAGTGTGAGGCCCCTTTCGCGCAGAATCGTATGGACGATCTTCGGGTTGCGACATGCGCCCTCCTTCTGGAGGCCGCCCATGCCGACCAGGAGTTTACCGAAGAGGAGCGGGCGCATATTCAGGAAGCCGTCAAGGGCCACTTCGGCCTGTCACAGGAAGCGGCTGATGAATTGATCAGGTCGTCTGAAAATGAGCGCCGGAAGAGCATAGACCTCTGGCATTTCACCCGCATAGTAAAAGACACCTGCTCCAAAGAAGAAAAACTCGGTATCCTCGATCTCGTCTGGCAGGTCGTTTATTCGGACAGTTTTCTAAGCGGACATGAGGATTATCTCATGCACAAGCTCGCTACTCTCCTGGGTCTCAGTCACCGGCAGCTTATCGAAGCGAAACTGAAAACCAAGAAGACCCGCAATCTTTAGGAGCCTGTCGGAGGGCGCCTGTCGGAGTTAGGGATGATCTACTGCGGAAGTGGGGGGCGCGATCCCCTAACCCGGCAAAGCCGGAACCAAAGAGTTCACGGTTCATGGTTCACGGTTCACGGTTCAACCCTGAACTTTGAACTCTCAGAACAAAATCTCTGCAAACGCTTTACTGTGAAGTCGGATAGGCGGCCCTTTCCAGGGCCGCCCGGCGACCGAGGCGTCCACTGCGGGCGGGGTTAGAAAACCCCGCCTATCCGCATCGCGTGTTACGAACCCATTCTGGATACCCTTTTGTGTTGACCCTAAGTCCGACAGACTCCCGGCCAAAAGCTTTCACCACCAAGACGCAAAGAGAAAGAATTCTTTCTTTTCGCAAGAGGTAGAAAAAATACCACTTGGAGGGAAAGAGTTTTCACAGGGTGAATTTCTTTTCCCCTTTTTTGTCGCAGAAAGGATCGATCACGCCGGAGACACGCGGTATTCTTGACCAATTGGGGGGGAAATCTGTGGTACGGAGATTGCTACAGAGGATCAACAACGCTGGTCGTTAACACGGAGAGCCTATGTTGATAAAGAAATGCATAGTCTGTAAACGAACCACAGGATTAAAACTCGAAAAACCCTGGTGGAACATATTTCCGTTGCTTGTAACCTCCGTAGTCTGTCCGTCCTGCCTGGCAAGCCGGCCTCGCAAATGCACTCGAACTGCGAAAGGGCCAAAGGTGACGGGTCTTATGCCTGAAGCATATGCTTTCGTTCCCTCTGAAACAGAAGAAAGCGTTTTGACAAACAGCAATACCATGTGAAGAGGCCGGAGGCGGCGTATGCCGCTCTGGCCTGATTGCCTCTTTTCACCTCTTTGGCTTCCACACCTGCCAGACCTTTCGAGTTAACATCATAAAAGACAGGGTTTTGCAAGGAGGCTGTCCGACAACTGGGATCGTAACGAGGAAGTGGAGGAACGAGACCAAATATTCACGAATGTGAGGCGCATAGTGTTGCTATGTAACGAAAATTCGGGGATATTTGGGCCGTTCCCCCCACTTCCGCAGTAGATCGTCAGTTGTCGGACAGCCTCCTAGATCCTCATAAAGTATTATGTTTTTTCTTTCTGTTCGAAACCAAGTAATTCGCTTCGCCTTTGCCTTACGACTCGAATGACCTCGCCGATTTCCGGCAGTATACTGCCGGCGCACTCGAAGCATATGTTGAATAGACAAAGAGTGGGAAGGAGAGCTATGGCGTAGGCCACGCCCCACTGGGTGAGTCCGAATTCGGATCGCAGAACGTGGGCTACGATCATTGTGAGGGGCAGCCCCCAACAGACGAGTTTGCCGAAGAATCCTCTGGAATAGTAGAAGTACCGGCTGATATGAAATACGTGACAGAATGCGCCTGCAGCCAGGGAGACTGCAAAGGCATATATCGAACTCTTGATCGAGAGTCTGATTGCGTTTTCGTTCAGCAAGTCGGAGATCAAACGCGCCTGTTGTTCGAATGCGACAAGGTACTGCGCGCCGACGGGTGATGATGAATATACAAACCAGACCGTCTTGCAGGCATAGATCAACCCCGTTGTCAAGGCCCCGACAACGGCAAACCCGACCAAGGCTCGAAGGACCGCTTCGAGAACCCCGTTCGCGTAACTCCGGACGGTTGTCTTGTTGTTGGTCCAGATGTAGAGGATTGCCTTTTTGGAGAGAGAAAGAAAACCGGTGCCGGGTACGGCCTTTTTTTGCATCCGGTCCGAAAGATCCGTCTCTTCTTTTTTCTTCTGACGCTCAAGGAACTTGCGGATTATGATCCCGCATTTCCTGCACTCTTCCGCCTTTTTTTGCTCAAATCCGCAGTTCGGGCAGACGATGGGCTGCGGTGGGGCGTCGTCGGGCATTTCGGATGACGCTGCCGGAACCTGGGCGACAGTCGCGGTCTTTCCCGGTTCTTGTACGTTCTCCAGTGGGTACGTGGTCATATGGTTTCAATCGGTATGCAGTCGATTCTACTTTAGACCCCCGGGCCTTTTTTCCCGCTTTACGTTAGTCCTGTTGTTTTCTTGTGGATTCCAGTAACGTTCTAAGGAAAACGGGTGCAAGTGG
>JAZDGK010000146.1:0-23181 GCA_043806955.1 Pseudomonadota bacterium
CATGAAAATCTGAGGGGCCGGTATCTCCGGACTTTCTGTTGTTACTGGAACATGATTGTCATCTGGAGTGAATCCGCCATCCGTATAGATATCGTCAAACACCCCTCCCTGAAACGAGCCCCCATACTTGCCCCATGGCGCCCCAGGCACTGTGGCATCTTTCGGCGCAACTGGCGCCGGTATCCAATATTGCTCGCCCGTGCTGGGTTTGGTCCAAAAAGACAGAAGACTTCGAGTGTAATTCTGCAAGGGCTGATAGTAGTCAAAGGGATGGGGTCTATCGGAAGCATACCCGTTGCTGGGGTGACTGACATGGTGAAAGGCAGCCCAAGACTCAAATTCGTCATCGTGCGCATTCCACCCGTCCTTTATGCCATGCAGGATGTTTGCGACATGAGCAGGAACGGCCTGGTCCTGGGTAAGATGGCAAATCTCTCCAATTTGGAAGTATGCCTTGGAAAAGTCAAAAGTGTTGTAGGAATCCAAAACATATCCGGCGTCTTTCCACCACTTTTCTACATCACCCCCATTGTATTCATCGCCTCCATGCGGTTTTTCAGATCTTGCTCCTTTTATCAATTGGCTTTTAAACCGGACGAGATCCGGGTACTGTTCCGCGTCAAGCACTGAAAGCGCATCCTTGGCCATAGGCCCGTGGGAATCACCGACGAACCACCAAGCGCTTTCCCAGGCAAGCGAGGCGTTAGGCAGAAGCAGAAGTATGAATAGGAAAAGGAAATATGTCTTTCTCTTTTGCATTTTCTCACCTGTCGCCGTTATTTTTGCCATTCATATTCCTTGCCGGTAATCTGTTTGAGGGCACCGGCAGCGGGCTGCCTGAGATTGATGTCATTAGATTTCAATGCCTTTTCCAAAGCGGGAACGGCAGCGGGATCACCTATATCTCCTAAAATTGATGCGGCATAGTACCTGTCATGCGGCCGCATAAAAGTATGCAGCAGGATATGCGTCAGAAGAGGAATGGCCTCCCTTGTTTTCATTGCCGATCCAAAAAGGATCCCTTCCGTTTCATAGATTTTCTTAGCAAGTTCAAAAAGGTCGTCACCATACATATAGCGAACCAGTGACTCCAGTGCGTTTCCCCTGATCAGGTGATCCTTTTCTTTTTTGACGATTTCTATCAGGTCCTGCCTCGCCTCCTTATCCCGGATACGTGCCAATGCGGAACAGGCCGCCCAGTTCTCAGGTCCTTTTTCCTTTTCCTTTTTGGCCAAGTCTAGTATGCATGGTATAGCCTTTTTCCCCATGCTGGCCAAGGCATCAGGACCAGCATCCCCCAAATCGTAAAGTTTCTCCGCAAGCAAGGGAATCGAGCCTTCATCCTTCATCTCACCCAGAGTCATTGCAGCCAGTCCAGCCTCCATCCACTCTTTTTTGGCTCTTTCTCTGTCTATCAGCTTGACGGCCTTGGATGGCAGCCCACCATAGCTCTTAACTATCTTTCTTAGTTTAGGAACTGCTGCTTTGGATTTCAGAGTACCAAGATTGCCCATAGCCATGATTCGGATGTCAACGTCCGGGTCGTCAAGAGCCTTGATAAAGAGCGGTTCAAACTGTCTATCTTCCTCCTTAACCCGAACTTCCTTAAGCACATAAATGATGGCCCGTTTTTCACCCTCATCCCTGGCAGAATCAACCGCGTTTATCAGATCCTCTACGTCCTTAGGATGTTCGGGCCTTTGTACCCTTTCCCTTATTTCATCCAGCAGTTTGCGTCTTTGCACCTTGTCCGAAGTCTTGCGGAATTCGGCAGACAACTGTTTTACCGACTTTTGAGTTTCCGCTGCAGCCGGGCTGATCGTTACAAACTGCATACCCACTACGAGCAAAGCACAAAAGACAACCATTCTTTTCCTCATCTTTAATGTCTCCCTAAATTTGTCCTTTTTCAATTATTGCCTCCCCCATTCCGGTCCCGCAATGGGTATGACTACTATCAAACTAGTCTTTAGGCTTTCACTGCCTTTAAGATCCACTGCGGTTACGACATAGCTGTAGATTTTTCCATTGGTCAAGCGGCTGCTTCTGAATCTCGTTTCTGTGAGCAGATCGTGATTTGAACGCATTCCGCTCCGGTATAAATTGTATCCTTTGATATCCGATTCAGGATTGGGGAGCCATGTGATTATGGCCACCGTGTCTCCCGGTTCGGCCGCGAGCCCCGAAGGAGGCTGCGGCCTCGAATCAAATGGAATAGTCAAGGCGCTTGATACGGGGCTGATTAACCCATAGGAGTTTACAAAGACGGCAGTAATAAGATTTTCTCCTTCGGAAAGCCTAACACCTGACAGGCTGAATTTTCCGGTGGCGGAAGCAATGGTCGTCCCCTGAGATACGCGGTTCACGAGTATCTCGACAATTGCACCGGGATCGGCGTTCCCCTGCACGACAATCTCCGAATCCGCGAAGAAAGTCCCGCTTACCGGGGAAGTTATGACTGGAGTGGCAGTCATAGTTTCGACTGAGAAGGCATCTGAGAACGTGCTTTCGTTCTTGGCAAAGTCAACGGCTGTTATGTCATACTTATATGCTTTACCACTGACGATAAGGTCAGAATAGCTTGTTTGGGTAAGAACCCCGTAATTCAGTTTGATGCCGTCACGATACAGATTATAACCAAAAACATCTTCCTCCATATTTGCCGTCCATGAAAGATTAACTACGAAATCAGTCTGTACTCCACCAAGCCCCAATGGAGGCGCGGGCGGTGTAACATCTATGATAATCAACTTGGACTCTGGCGTTTCCCAATTGCCTGATTTGTCTACTGCTTTATAAGTTATGGCATGGGTGCCTTCAGTATTCAACTGAAATACAGCAGTAAACTCGACAAAAGGCGATCCATCGATGCTGTACTCTATTCTGTCAACCCCGGAAGCATCATCCGTGGCTGAAAACGAATAGGAAATGTTCGACTGCGCATAATAGCGTGTGCCATCGTAATACAAATCGCTGCTTGGCACAAAATTTGTTTCCGGAGGTACAACATCGCCCACAGATGCATAATCGAGCCTAATTAAGAGCGGCGCGTCGTCCTTGTATAAAACGAAGATAGTATCACTCTGGCAGACATGGAGCAATTCAGCCGCATCATCGCTTGCTTCCGACGTAAACCCTAGATCTTTTCCAAATGAGGTCGATGTGAATATCCCTGAATCAAAGTCGGTTTCCCTGATGGTCAGAGTTATTCCTTCGGGGTCCGATTGGCTAAAGACTTGCACATTGATTGATTGCAAAGTCGTCGGGTCTGTATTCAGGTCGACATCTTTGACCGTAATGACAGCATTGGTGGGGCCGTGATACAAAGCCTTGTCAAAGGATACTGTCCCAATAGTCCCATCTGTCGATCCGGCCGAAGCTGTCGGGGTTATCTTAATCTCCGGCGAGTATGAAGTCTCATTGCCATCTCCATCGTAGGCCGTTACAACGATATAGTTCACGATGTCATTGGCTAACCCTGTGAGACGAAAATCTCTGTTTACATTCCCGGCGTCGATAGATCCTTCATAGACACCTGACGAAGTACCATAATAGACTTTATAACCGACTGCTGCCTTGCGCGGAGTCCAACTAAGGTAGACATAGCCGTTTCCGGCAATGGCTGAAGTAACTACAGGAGCAATCAGGATCTCGCTATTTTTCCACTCAGCGTAATTCACGCTGCCTTTCGTACTATCGTCATAAAAATCATAAATCCTGCTAATGTTCTTCGGATTATCCCCAGCCTGCATTTCGGCTGTGACTGCAGCTCCCCAGAAATTGCCCCGAGCATCTGCACCTGTACTATTTGCGTTATAGAGATCATAATCCCCACCGCTCCCGGCAATGTTGTTATTGTTGATTTTTGACCCGGTATCCATCAGAAATATCCCGTAGTTAGCGTTGTTCTGAATGTCGTTATGGAGGATTGCTACGGCGGCGGCCGCTTCGTAACCGAATATCTCATAATAATTCCCTGTGGAGATTCCCCTTCCGGTATTCTCATGTATCGAGTTCAGCCAAATCCCGGTTTCTATTCCAGCAGAACCGGAACTAACTATGCCCCAGTCTATCCCATGGCCCCCATTTTGATATACCCAGTTACCGGATATCTCCATGTTGAGCGTGCCCATATCATAGCCGAAACAGCGTATGCCGTTACCACGATTACTGTGAACACGGTTCGCAGAAATCAGCCCGCTCAAATTATAATAGCTGTATTCCTCAAGATATATCCCGGTACCATTCTCGTAGATATCATTCCGGGTAATGCTCAATGAACTATCACCGTAGGGGAACCAGAAAATTCCGGTCCCGTTGCCAAAAATAGAGTTCTCTGAAATGGCCCCGGTGAACGTACACGAATAAGTAGAACAGAATACTCCGTAATTTTTCGACCGGAAAATGGCATTTCGATTGATTTCCAGATTAAACGCATTGAACGATTCACCATATCCTTGGCAGTAAATCCCTCCATTCTGTTCCCCTATAACGTTTCCGGTAATGTTGAGTGCCAAACTACTACCGCTATTCAGAAAATACATACCGAAGTAGCTTCCGCGTATATCGTTTTCGGAAATAACTGCATTGACGTTCGTATTAATAGCATTACCGTAAAACGGATCGTAATTGGGTGCATCCAGCAAGATTCCACAGCCGCTCCCACGAATCTCGTTACGAGCAATCATCACATTTCCGTTTGTAGCACAGGAGACCGAACAGTAGATGGCGCATTCATAATCTTGCGGAGTATGGTTAGGGTCTCCGTATTCCCATTTGGGGAGGAACATCTTATTATCCGTCAGGGTTACGGAGCCGGATGTATAAACGGTAATTCCAGCTATCTCGCAATTTGAAATGGTTACATTTCCTGCTGAATAGATGTATGCACCCGGCATTTGGCAATATTCGAGCCTTATGTCCCCCGAGACAGTTTCCCACCATGAAGTGATTCCTCCGCCCGTGAAAACTATCTTGCCATCCTCTGTCCCCACCGCGACTAAAGATCCATTAATAATCAGCTCCGGCATATAAGGGTGACCCCAATATTCGTTCTCGTCAGGATTCTCGACAAAGACTATCCTCGTCCCCGGCAGAATGGTGAGCGTTACGCCGCTGGGCACTGTGACATAATCCGTTATCGTAACAGTGTCGGACCAGGTCTCGTCTGAAGGGAGTGTGCCGGAAGTGGTGGGGGCAGCAAGAACTGTTGAGGCACTGCAGATGTAAAGTGTCAGTACAGCAATGAGCCATAAACATGATCCAATTCTTCGCGTCATAATTCCCGATCACCTGAATTTTATTTGTGCATGAGTGCATGAGAGAATAACGCATTGTAAACAAACAACGCTTATGCCACGCTCCACTTTCCTGCCCCAAAAACTAATGTACATTAAACGTCTTGAGAAATGAAGCGGCATGCTAAGATGCCTCTTGCAAGAGTCCGCCCAGTACCCGTCCTTTCGGGTTTGGATTCCTGCAGCCCCTCATCACTCCGCTTCCTCAGCTCTTGCGGTTCACCAGGGGAGAGGCGGATATGGTGGCGAGTAGGCGAGGATATTCTCGCCAGGAGTGGAACTTCTATGGACCTTTGTGTTTACTTTTTTTCCATTTCAGGAGAAACAAACTTCCCTCCCGATATGTGATGAACTACCCCGCCGCAAGCAGCGGGGTATCGAAAGTCGCAAGAACGGAAAAATCCTGCGCGGCAAGCCGCCGGGAATGTACCCGTAGGGATTCAGAATTGCGAATGAATAAGAGACATGCCTACTGGCCAACAAAGAGGCTGGTGTGAATATAGATAGAGTCGGTAGACACTGGCGAGGCTCTGTATTCCGGGAATCCAGGAGTTCTCAGCGAGTCCCGAAGCGGGGCTCCGCGAAGGGTCGCTTCGACCAGATGAGAGAAGAATCGGTAGGAAGTCGGCAATCAGGAAGGTCTATGCGCGGCACGCGTCGACTGCTTCCTGACCGCTCGGGGGAATGATCATCTTTTCGGACACGCCATATCCGGTAAGCCTGACATCGACCTCCGGCGTGTTACGCAGTTTCGTATACATCCCCAAAATACTTCCTGCCAAGACCCGGTCGGAATAGTTGTTTTTGCCGCGCAGCAACCCGGTCGGACCGGGAACTCCATAGGCAGAAATAACAAGATCGCCATTTCGGCTTAGCTCTTCGATCCGGTTATTCTCTGCTTCATTTCTGCCCAGAATCAACCAGTTGTTATTCGGTAGAAAGAAATGACGTCCCACCTGCATCAAACGGCATGCATTGCCGTCAATCTCGACGAGACCGAACAGTTTTCTAATCCGCTTGGAGAGCACGGGATCCGTCAGGACACAGCCACCCGCCGGGGCCGGATACTCGGTTATCCCCAGAGTCGCCGCCAAATTCATTTGGTGCTTACGACTCCTTCCCTGGATTCCCGCCAATTTGCTGCGATCGACCCAGCCTTCCCTTTCCGGTTCGGTAGGGGGGAGACAAAGTGCGCTAAGTGGTCGCACAAGCAAATCGCCGGCAGAAGATTTCCTGCCTATCAGGTCTAGAGCGCTCCTGTTCTGAGACATCGGCCGCTGCCCCAGCACCTCACCGCTGATCAGGAAGGAGGCTTTCCGCGCAACCAGCTCTCTTTTCGCTAAATCGAGCAGCAGAATCTTGCAGTCTATGCATGGATTAAACCCGCTTCCGTAGCCGTATGACGGCTTCGCCAGAGTCTTCAGAAAGTCGTCTGCGGCGTCAATAACCGAGAGTTCTATACCGTATTTGTCCCGGGCTGTGGAGACGTAACTTGATGGCTCGCTGCAGCCAAAAAATGGCGTAATAAAATGGAGTGCCTCAACCTCAACACCCTGCTGTTCCACAAGTTTGCAGGCGAGTATACTGTCAAGCCCCCCGGAAAACAGGGCCAAAGCTTTCCTTTTCATAAAGACCTTCGATTATGTCTTGGAGTTACAGTTTCGGTTGGCTCTCAGAAAGGGAAGAAACACTTGCTCTTCTCCGTGTTCTCTGTTCTACCAACCGTGGCTTTACTTAACTTTTTTTACGCTTTTCATGCTGCAAGTTTCACAAGTTGTGAGATTTGAATATGTTAAGTCGTTATCCGTAGGGTGGGCTTTGCCCACCATAAAGGCGACCGGGATGACTGCCAATCCGCGATTGCCGTTTCGGTGGGCAGAGCCCACCCTACTCTTTTGAAACTCTGTGTGCTCTGTGCGCTCTGTGGCAAAACATTCTTTTGGTTGCGGCCTTGCCGCGCTGTGCCTCTGTGGCTAATTCTTTTGTTTTGCCGCGCGCTCAATCATTTCCCTGGCAGCGGCTCTTGTCTTCTCCGAAATATCCACTCCGCCCAGCATACGGGCAACCTCTTCAACCCGTTCCTCTTCAGTCAATTCTCGGACCTGAATCTCGGAGTGCCCCACGTAGCTCTTCTTTGCCACGCGAAAGTGCCTGCTCGCAAGACAGGCAATCTGCGGCAGGTGCGTAATGCATATTACCTGGCAGCCCTCGGCCAGATCGCGCAACTTCTGCCCCACCACCTCTGCGGTTGCTCCGCCGATTCCTGTATCAATCTCGTCAAAGATCATGGTCTCTATCTTATCACGCTCACTCAGGAAACTCTTAAGCACCAAGGTTATGCGAGATAATTCACCGCCTGAAGCAATCTGGGCAAGGGGCTTCAGTTCTTCTCCTGCATTTGGGGAGATCAGAAACTCGACGCAGTCCATGCCGTATTCAGAGAGAGCAGCGCGGCAATCGCCGGTTTGAGCTTTGAAATCCACCGCAAAGCGGGTGCCCCGCATGTGGAGTCCTTCGAGGGCTGCGGTTATCGAGCGGGCAAGATCTTTCGCCGCGATCGTCCTCTTCCCGGACAAATCCTGCGCCCGGCACAGGACTTCTCGTTCGAGATCAGCCATCGAAGCTTCCATACCGGAAAGCTCATCAGCGAGAGAATCCGTTTTCCGGAGCTGCCTCTCCAACTCCTCACGCAGACCGCAGAGAGCCGGTATATCTCGACCATATTTTTTTTTCAATCTGGACAGAGACTCGAGTCGTTCCTCCACGGCATCCAATCGCCTGGGATCTGAATGTACTTTATCGGCATAATCCCTTAATCGGATGGCCACGTCTTCTATCTGGAAAAACGCGGCATCGAGGGAATCGACCGATGAAGAAAGGCTGTTATCAATCTGAGCAAGTAAACGGCACAGCGAACGCGTCTGGCTCAGCCTCTCAGTTATGGATCCCGGTGCGGCATAAAGCATATCATAAGAACTGCCGGCCCATTCGTGGAGTTTTTCAGCCGAATTGAGCAATGACTTCTCTTCCAGCAGTCTTTCTTCTTCACCGACCTGAAGATCTGCCTTGAGCAGTTCCTCTATTTGAAAAGACAGGAGTTCCTTTCTGGCGGAAAAGGCCTTTTGTTCACTCTGCCTTTGGCTGTATTCGTCGCGCAACGCCTGCAACTCCAGGTAACTCTTCTTAAAAACCTCCCGTTCGTGCGAGATCCCCCCATAAGCATCCAACAGGAGAAGATGGTTCTGCGGACGAAGAAGAACCTGGTACTCATGTTGCCCGGCAACCGATATCAAATCCCCGGCTATTTGAGAAACCATTGTGAGCGGAACCGGAGTCCCGTTAATGAAGACTCGTCCCCTCCCGGTTCGAGGAATTATCCTTCTTATACACAGCGCCTCGTCCGGATCTACCCCCATTTCCAGCAGCCTGGCCGACAGCTTCGTGTTCTCCCCATATTCAAAATAGGCATCGACTATCGATTCTTCACGCCCGGTTCGTATTAAATGCGGTCCGCCTTTAGCCCCCATTACGAGCTGCAATGCCTGGATTATCACGGACTTTCCAGCCCCGGTTTCTCCGGAAAGGATATTGAGGCCCTTGCCGAACTGAACCTTTGCTTCACTTATGACTGCAAAATTATGAATTGAAATCTCTGCTAACATAACGTCATTTCACTTCACATGAGATCTGGACCGAGTCCGAGTTCTCTGCCCACATCCCGGCGGATTCCCCGGCTGATTTGATACCGTTTTCAGGCTCCAATACCCAACTCTAACCGTTCACTGCTGACCGTCGAGGTGCTTTTTAGCCTCACGAATCACCGTGGCTGATCTACAGAGAACACTTTCAGCGTATGCCGGAAAACATCTGGCCATGTTTTGTCGGACAAATACTGGCCGTCCCCCCACTTCCGCAGTAGATCAGCCTGAGTCCGACAGGCTCTAGGAGGCTGTCCGACAACTGGGATCGTAGCGAGGAAAGCGGAGGACGAGGCCAAATATTCACGGATTTGAGGGATAATAGTGAACCTATAGCCCGAAAATCCGGGGATATTTGGGCCGTCATCCCGCTTTCCGCAGTAGATCATCAGTTCTCGGACAGCCTCCTAGGGTACAACTAACTGGAATGCATGTAAAATATCATGCGTCTCTTCAAGGGGCAAGCCAATTAAGATGTGACGTAGCTGTATCCTGATTCGTGTTACCAAGGGAACTTGATTTGAAATCTTTGTTCTATTTGAGGTTTCCTCTCTCTATACACGTATTGCTTCTTGGGTAAACACTTGTGCAGGAGCCCTCTTGGGAGCTGACACTAAGACACACTTGACCCCGGGGATAGCGACGCCTTGAGGACATTTCCGTGAAACTACGCTCATTTTAAAATCCCCCCTGTCCCCCCTTTCGGAAAGGGGGATTGAGGGGGATTTGGTTGATCTTGCGCACATAGTCTCCAACTTCTCTGGTACCCACGGGGTTATGTGTGTCCAAAGGTCAGCTTGGGAGGAGGAAATATTTTGGAAAAACGGACTCCTTTCCGATATGATAAAGCAGGAAAGGAGGAAACCTATATGCGGAGAGACGATAGAAGACTCGCTCCACGAAAGATGATCCGCCTGGAAGTACACTACTCGACTTCAACGGACGTCCTTTCGAATTTCAGCCATAACCTGAATCAGGGTGGACTCTTCATTGAGACGGATGTCCCATCACCAATTGGTACCGATGTGGAAATTAAGTTCTTTCTCCCCAGCGACAACAGGCCCATTCAAACTCGCGGTTCCGTTGTATGGTCAAGTTCGGAGGCGTCCAAAGAGCCCGGCGGCACAGGCCAGGCAAAACTCGGAATGGGTATAGAATTCGATAACCTGAGCAGGGAGGATAAGGAACGTATTGACAACTTCATTAAGAATATGAAGCACTAGGAGCCTGTCGGACTCAGGGGATCGTCACGAGGAAGTGGAGGAACGAGGCCAAATAGTCACGAATTTGAGGCGCATAGTGTTGCTATGCAACGAGAATTCGGGGATATTTGGGACGTTCCCCCCCCACTTCCGCAGTAAATCGTCCCCAACTTCGACAGGCGCCGGTGCCTGTCGGACTTGGGGGGGCGTACGAGGAAATCGAAGCTACCCTCGGCGGAGACCGTCTTTTGGTGGTGGGGACGACAATAAGTAACCGATCACCGTTCACCGTGGACCATTCACCCCGTGAAATAAACGCTCACTAATTCCGGGGGGACGTTGAATGCTCAGACCATTTCACGGGGTGAACCGGAAAAGCGTTTTTCGCACGGGGCGGCGGCCGAATAACGCGCTCGTTCACCGAAGGAATGCTTTTAGGGCTTGCTCAGAAATAACTCGGCTCTTTATGCATCACAGCTTCAGGCCGGCTGCGGGAGTCCGTTCAGCCCACTCAGCTTGGTCGGCGAATGCTACAGCTTATATGGATTCACTGTCATTACAGGACAGCTTGCAGTCTTGACCACCTGTTCGGCAACACTCCCAAAAAGCATCCTGTCCAATCCCTTTCTGCCATGAGTTCCCATAATAATTAAATCGATACTCTCCGCCTTGACCATTTCATCTATCTTGGAACTGATGTCCCCGACCGTCACACGGGTTTCGAATTCCGTGGAACGGTTCAAATACTTCTCAACCAGGTCTTTCATGGTACGTTCAGCGCTCTTGGCAATTTCAGCCTCAAGTTCAACCATCGGCATTTGGTGAAAATAGAAATCAGGGAGATCCTGCAATCTGCCCACGACGTGTATAATGTACACCTTGGCCTCAAGGCGCTCAGCCATATCCATCGCATAGTCCATTATTTTTCCCGAGTGTTCAGAAAAATCAACCGGAACCAGAACCTTCTTGATCTCTCTCAACTCACACCTCCTGCCTGTTCTTCTGACTGACGTCTTTGCGCAAGTGGGCAAATGGCCCAATCAATTTTCCCGCCGGAATTTTTGCATCCTCAATATGGCAGAACGAAAAAATAGTGACACCCTCGCCGATCCTCGTCTGCCCCCTTAAAACCGTAAAGGGATAAATGATTGAATCCCTTCCGATATCGACCGAAGGTTCGATATATGTGCTTGATGGGTCGATAATTGAGACACCATCCATCATCCACTTCCTGTTTATTTCCGTCCGCTTCATTCTTGAGGCCTCCGCCAGATCCTCTCGCGAATTGATACCGATTACTTCCTCCGCGCTCCCGGCCACCACGCCGATCGCTCTCTCGCCCGCCTCCCTGGCCAGCTCCACAATATCAGTCAAGTAGTATTCTCGCTGGGCGTTATCTCTTCTCACCCTCTCCAAAGCAGCAGTAAGAACTTCGCATTTGACGCAGTATATTCCCGTGTTCACCTCTCTTATTGCCCTTTCTTCGGCCGTTGCATCCATCTCTTCAACAATTCGCAGTACATTTCCTGACTCGTCCTTTATGATTCTCCCATAGTGTTCCGGATCATCAACCACAGCAGTAAGCACAGCGACAGAAGCGTCCTCCGCCTTGCACCGGTCTACAAGTCCTCTGAGGGTTTCAGGGCGAAGCAATGGTACGTCCCCGCAGAGTATAACGATATTCCCCTTGTATCCAGCGACCGCCTCCCGGGCCGACATTACCGCGTGAGCCGTGCCCAATTGCTCCCTCTGCCAGACAAATCTCACGTTTCGCTCCTGAAACGCAGTTCGAACCGCATCCCCCTGATATCCCACTACAACCACTATTTCGTCTGCACCCGCACTCTCCGCCGTATCCAGAACATAGGCCAGCATGGGACGCCCGGCAACGTCATGAAGTACTTTGGCCCGGCTCGACTTCATTCGCGTCCCCTTGCCCGCGGCCAAAATGACAATCTTGAAACCCTTCTTCTCGCTGCTCATTGCCCCTCGCTCTGTCGCTGAAAACCAAAAAGGGCAAGCGGTTGCTTGCCCTTTCCGATAACCATCATTTTAACTCAATTCTGCGATATGCCTATTTCCTTTCGGCCACTTTCAGCCGCCACAGAGCCCTTTGCAACGCGCCTTCAGCCCGAATGACATCTAGTGCTTCCTTTTTCGCAGCCACAGCAGCGAGGCGCTCTTCCGCTCTTTCCTTGGCCTTCAGGGCCCTCTGAACATCTATTTCATGGGCTTTCTCCGCAGCCGTTACCAGGAAAGTCGCCCTGTCTGCTACTATTTCAGCAAAGCCCCCGCTGACTATCACATATTCAGTCTTGCCCCCGACCTTATATCGGAGTTCCCCAAGCCTGATACTAACCAGATACGATGCGTGATTCGGTAATGCCCCGAATTCGCCAAACTCACCAGGGGCCGTAACCATATCTACGTCTTCATTTACCACAAACCGGCTCGGAGTAGTCACTTCAAGCCTCAATTTATCAGCCATATTCTCTCACTCCGTTCATTGGTCTCTACGGCCAATTCTATTGGGCTGCCTTCATCTTCTTCGCCTTTTCCACAGCCTCCTCTATACCACCGACCATATAGAAAGCCTGTTCCGGAAGCTCATCATGCTTTCCGTCAATAATTTCCTTGAAGCCCTTTACCGTATCGGGAACCTTTACAAACTTGCCGTCTATACCGGTAAATACCGCAGCCACATTGAACGGCTGAGACAGGAATCTCTGTATCCTTCGAGCCCTCGCCACAGTAACTTTATCCTCTTCCGAAAGTTCGTCCATTCCCAGAATGGCTATGATATCCTGCAGATCTCTGTACTTCTGCAGCACCACCTGAACCGTCCGGGCTACCTGGTAGTGGTCTAATCCAACTACATTCGGGTCCAGAATCCTCGATGTAGAATCCAGGGGATCCACAGCCGGATAAATCCCCAGCTCAGCGATCTGACGCGACAGAACCACGGTACCGTCCAAGTGGGCGAATGTTGTCGCCGGCGCGGGGTCTGTCAGGTCGTCGGCCGGAACGTACACGCACTGTACGGAAGTAATCGACCCTTTCGTAGTTGAGGTAATACGTTCCTGGAGCTCGCCAAGGTCTGTACCCAGCGTTGGCTGGTAACCGACGGCGCTTGGTATACGTCCAAGGAGCGCCGAGACCTCAGAACCTGCCTGAGTGAACCGGAATATATTATCGATGAATATAAGAACGTCCTGACCTTCAATATCGCGGAAGTATTCCGCTGCAGTCAGCCCCGTTAATGCCACACGCGCCCGGGCCCCTGGGGGCTCCGTCATCTGGCCGTAAATCAACGCCGCTTTCGGTAAAACCCCGGATTCCTTCATTTCCAGATAGAGATCGTTCCCTTCACGAGTCCGCTCTCCCACCCCACAGAAGACCGAGATACCGCCGTGGTGCAAAGCGATATTATGGACCATTTCCAGCATAACGACCGTCTTGCCGACACCGGCTCCCCCGAACATACCCATTTTACCGCCGCGGGGGAACGGGACCAGAAGGTCGATAACCTTCACACCGGTTTCAAGTACTTTTACCGTGGTGTCCTGCTCCACAAACGACGGAGCCGGGCGGTGGATCGGCATCATAATATCGCTGTCTACCGGACCCAGACCATCCACCGGCCTTCCTACCACGTTGATAATCCGCCCCAATGCCTTGTGACCCACTGGAACCATGATCGGGGCGCCAGTGTCTCTTGCCGGCATGCCGCGTACAAGCCCGTCCGTAACGTCCATCGCTATACAACGGACCATATTATCGCCAAGGTGCTGAGCCACCTCTACTATCAAGTTGTCCGGCTGGTCATCTATGGCCGGGTTCGAAATCTTGATGGAATTCATAATCGAGGGCAACTTCCCCGGCTCAAATTCCAAGTCCACCACCGGACCGATGACCTGGGCTACTTTCCCTATGCTGCCGCCTGATTGCTCTGCACTCATCGGTATCTATTCCTCCTGATATTTTGAATTATATCTATTTCTTTAAAGCTTCCGCACCGCCTACTATATCCATCAACTCTTTTGTAATCGCCGCCTGCCGGGCTTTGTTATACGCCAGCGTCAGCGCGTGGATCAGATCCCTACAGTTACGCTGCGCGTTGTCCATCGCCGTCATACGCGCCGCGTGCTCGCTCGCAGCGGTTTCCAGCATGGCGCTGTACACCTGCACGTTAACGTGCGTCGGGAGTAAGCTCGTGATAAGTTGCTCCGGCGATGGCTCGTAGATATACTCCCTCGCTGCCACATCTCCCCCTCCCCCTAATTCCTCTGGGCTTATGGGTAACAGCTTTTTTACAACAGGTCTCTGCACGGCCATACTTATGAATTTTCCGGAAACGACGTACACTTCATCGCACCCGCCATTAATAAAGTTGGCGGCCAGATCCTGAGCAATGCTTATGGCGTTAGACATCTGGAAAGCCCCCATAATATCCACATACCCGGCTCGCATGTTCACATCGCGCTTTCGGTAGTAGTCGCGACCCTTCCGGCCTACTGCGACCAGGGATACACCGACCCCTTCCGAGCTCTTACTGCGTATCCATTTCCCGACAGCATTGATCAGGTTGATATTGAAGCTCCCGCAAAGGCCGCGATCTGACGTAATCAGCAGTACCTCCGTCCTCTTTACCTCCCTTTGCTCAAGCAGAGGCGACGCCTCTACGTTGAGATGCGCAGAAAGGCTGCCGATTACCTCTCCGAACTTGGCGGCATAGGGCCTGAAGTTTTCCAGCCTCGTCTGCGCGCCGCGCAGCTTTGCCGCCGCGACCATATTCATGGCCTTGGTAATCTGCTGTGTCTTCTTTACCGCCCCGATCTTCCTCTTGACATCTTTTAGCGTAGCCATATTCGAATACTCTCAATACGGGATTTTGTCAGTGTGAATCTATATACCCTTCGAAGCCTTGAAGGCCTGTCTGTAGTCATCAAGGGCTTTGCGCATTTTGCCCTCCAAACTGTCATCGATCGCCTTCTTTTCCCTCAGCTCCTTGAATACGTCAGGATGCTTTTTTTCAATGAATGGATATAACCCATCTTCATAGGCCCTTAATGCGTCCACAGGGAACTCATCCAAATAGCCACGGGCGCCTGCAAACAATATCGTGATTTCCTTTTCCATCGGCAGGGGCTGGTATTGGGGCTGTTTCAGAAGCTCGACCAGCCGGGCGCCTCTATTAAGCTGGGCCTGAGTTGCCTTATCCAGGTCGCTGCCGAACTGGGCAAAGGCAGCAAGCTCACGATACTGCGCGAGGTCCAGACGCAAGGTGCCAGCCACCTGCTTCATCGCCTTGCACTGCGCGGCGCCGCCGACGCGGGAAACTGACAATCCGACATTGATCGCGGGCCTTACACCTGCAAAGAATAAACTTGGCTCCAGATATATCTGGCCGTCCGTGATCGAAATAACGTTTGTCGGAATATACGCAGAAACATCGCCCGCCTGGGTTTCGATAATGGGCAGCGCTGTCAGCGACCCTCCACCTAACGCCTCATTGAGCTTGGCCGCACGCTCCAGCAACCGGGAATGGTTGTAGAAAATGTCGCCTGGATACGCCTCGCGTCCGGGTGGACGTCTGAGCAGAAGCGACAGTTGCCGGTACGCAGCAGCCTGCTTGGAAAGGTCATCGTAGATGATCAGTGAGTGCCGCTTGGTGTCGCGGAAGTATTCCCCCATACTGCACCCGGCGTAAGCCGCGACATACTGTAACGGAGCGGGGTCACTGGCGCATGCTGCAACTACCGTTGTGTACTCCATCGCCCCATGCCGCCGCAGGGCTTCCACGACCAGCGCCACGGTAGACTTCTTCTGTCCGATAGCTACATAGATACAGAAGACGTCCTGGCCCTTCTGATTAATGATCGAGTCTACTCCGATGGCAGTCTTACCGATCTGGCGGTCGCCGATTATCAACTCCCGTTGGCCGCGCCCTACCGGCGTCATGGCATCAATAGCTTTGAGCCCCGTGTACATCGATTCCTTAACTGGCGCGCGGGCGATAACGCCGGGAGCAACCAGTTCGAGCCGCCGGAATGACTTGGCGTCAATCGGCCCCTTCCCATCGATAGGATTGCCCAGTGCGTCAACAA
This sequence comes from Pseudomonadota bacterium, assembly GCA_043806955.1. Lineage (GTDB taxonomy): Bacteria > Desulfobacterota > QYQD01 > QYQD01 > JAZDGK01 > JAZDGK01. The sequence goes on from JAZDGK010000146.1 coordinate 16,305, forward strand.
CTCTCCCGACTACCGCCTCCCCGACCGGAACCTCCGCAATGCGGCCCGACCTTTTAACGATGTCGCCCTCTTTGATATGCTCAACATCGCCCATGACTGCCACACCTACGTTGTCTTCTTCCAGGTTCAGGGCGACACCCATGATGCCGCCGGGGAATTCCAGCAGCTCCATCGCCTGGCAGTTCTCAACGCCATATACACGGGCAATTCCATCACCAACGGACAACACCACACCCGTTTCGGCGAGGTCTATCTTCTTTTCGTATTCCTTAATTTGCCCCTTGATTATCTCGCTGACTTCTTCCGCTCGTATCTGCATTTATATCCCCTCACCCCTCTTTATAAGATCATACACACCCATTAATTGAGTGCTGACGCTCCCATCATATACCATGTCTCCAGCCCTTACAACGAGTCCGCCAAGAATCGCGGGATCTTCGCGAACGCTGAGGACGACTTTTTTGCTCGTGGCCTTTTCCAGTGCATCCTGGATCTTTTTACGGGTATCGGCATCCAGCGGCACAGCAGAAGTTACCTCAGCACGCTTGACCCCTTGGTACTCATCTACCAGCTTCTGAAGCATCTCACCGATATCGGAGGCCCATGGAACGCGCCTCTTTTGTACTAACAACTTTACGAACTTAGTCATGATCGGAGAAAGCTTGACAGCGCCGGCGACATCACTCATCAGCTTCAGTTTGCCTTCAGACGGGTAAGCCGGATTCGTTAAGGCGTCTGCCAGCTCAGGCAGTTCCTGAAGGACTTTGGCTATACCGGCTATTTCTTTGTGGTATTCATCGAGCTTGTTGTCTTCTTTGCCCACGACAAAGAGCGCCTTGGCATATCTTTTTGCAACGATTTTGCTGATCAATTCTTATGCACCACCTTTGCAATGTAGTCATCAATCAGGCGCTGATGGTCTGACTGGTCAAGATTCTTCTTAATCAGATCTTCTGCCAGTTTGACGGCATGTTGTGCTATTTCTGCACTCAATACAACTTTCGCACGCTTCACTTCCTGCTGGACGGACAAATCGGCCTGCTTCTTTATCAGATCCGCTGTCTTATTTGCCTCCAGGATAATGCGCGCCTTTTCTGCCTTGCCCTGCTCGACATACTCCTGCATTATCTTTTTGGCTTCCTGTTCGACGCTCGCCAGCTTCTTCTCGTGCTCGGCGTACAGCTTCTCCATTTCTGCTTTTTGTGCCTCTAAGTCCGCAAACTTTTGCTTAATACCGGCTTGTCTGTCGGAAAGCATTTTGCCCATCGGCTTTTTCAAAGCCCATGTAAGGACGCCTGCCAGTACGGCAAAATTCATAACTCGCCAGATAAGGTCTTTAATCTTTTCGGGACCGTACCCGTGGTGCTCGCCGCCACCATGCTCGGAGGCAACCACCATCCCGCCAAATCCCAGCACCGCCACAACCATAAATATCACAAGGGATAATTTAACCAAACGCTGCTTCTTCCGGCCTGGACCAGTCATTAAATAGCCCTCCCCAAGATCTTTGTTGCGATTTCAGATGCGAACACGGAAATCTGTCCTTTTAATTCCGTTCTCGCCTTGGAAACATCCTGTTCGACTTCGGATGCAACTTTTGCCTTGTAGGCTTCCGCCTCTTCGCGGGCATTGACCGTCAACTGCTTCTCTTCAGCCAACGCCTCATTTTTCAATCCTTCCCGTTCCTTGTTTCCCTTGAGGTTGGCATCCTGGAGTTTCGCCTTAAGGTCTTCCAGCTTTTGATTTGCACTTTTCTTAAGGCTTTCTATCTCGCGATCGAGATTTCCCATCATTTCACTTCTCTCCTGCATTATCTTGCGCAGGGGCCGGTACAAAATTGCATTCAAGACCAACAACAGCCCAAAGAAATTGAGTATTTGAACAGCTAACGTAATGTCTATATCAAGCATAGTCTTACCTCGGCTTGGATTTGGATCAAAAACACAAGTGAATCACTGTTCAGCTCTTCACAAGGTAGGCTTTTACATGATTTAGTATAGCGTGTCAATATTTTTTTTCCAACATGATTCGTATTATGCGGGGTTAGAAAACATGGAAAGCGCGAACATAATCAAGAAAAGATTTGTCCTGCTTCCGTAGAGAGGTTCCCTTGACTCGACGACACTCGCCCTAAATTGTAATATTGTAGCATTTTCCGATGGCAGTTCAAGCCCTAAGTACAGCTCCACACAAATGGGTATCCAAAATGAGTACTTGTGAAACAAGGCGGATAGGCGGGGTTTTCTAACCCCGCCCACAATGGACGCCTCTGTCGCCGGGCGGCCCTGGAAAGGGCCGCCTATCCGAAGGGCCGATCAAAAAGGCATCCCCATCTCCCAAATTCAAATGGATACCTTATTCCGTGGAACTGTACTGAGTACTGAGTGAGATTTCCAATGACAAAATCCAGAGTTCAGACAACGTTCGAATGACAAAATGTCAAATCAGGTCCGGTTCCGAGTTACGTCGTCCCGATAGAACTTGGAGCAACTCAAGGTTTGATGAGTCCGCAAAAAGTCGAAAAGTACTGCTTTTTGTCATTCCGGCGGAAGACGGAAGCCAGTCTATTCAAGTAGTTACGGGAGATCTGGACTCCGGTTTTCACCGGAGTGACGACTTTTGTTGCGAATTCATCGAGGTTTGGTAATAACGTGCGGATACTTCAGGTAACATTTAAGAATCTGAATTCGCTTGCCGGTGAATGGTCCGTTGATTTCACTCATCCAGCCTATACTTCCGACGGCGTTTTCGCCATTACCGGTCCGACAGGGGCCGGCAAGACCACCATTCTCGACGCGATATGTCTTGCCCTTTACGGCAGCACACCCCGTTTGGGGAGGATTACGAAAAGCGGCAATGAAATTATGTCACGTCAAACGGGTGAGTGCTTTGCCGAAGTTGCTTTCGAGACCCAGGCAGGCCGCTTCCGGTGCCATTGGAGTCAGCACCGCTCGCGCAAGAAGCCGGATGGTGAGTTGCAGGCCCCGAAACATGAAATCTGCGAGGCCGACTCGGGTAAAATAATTGAATCGAGGCTTCGTGAAGTTGTCGAGCGTATAGAAAGCGTGACTGGAATGGATTTTGACCGGTTCACCCGTTCCATGCTGCTGGCACAGGGCGGTTTTGCCACCTTTCTGCAGGCCCCGCCCGACGAGCGGGCGCCTGTTCTCGAACAGATTACCGGCACCGAAATCTACAGTCACATTTCGATCAGGGTCCACGAGAGACGCGCAGATGAACGCCGGAAGCTGGAGACCATGCAGGCCGAGCTGACCGGGACACAGCTTCTGGATGAACAGGAAGAGCAAACATTGCACTCGGATCTGCAAGGCAAGCTCGGACGGGAAGTTGAACTGACCGGGCAGCGCGAAGTTTTGCACAGAGCGCTGGCCTGGCTGGATGGAATTGGTGCGATGGAAAAGGATCTCGCCGCGCTTCAAGACCAGTGGCAGGATTTCGAAAAGCGGCAGCAGGCATTTCAGCCGGAGTCGGAACGACTGGTCAGGGCACGCAAGACTCTGGGTTTTGAAGGTGATTACGCCAGACTGTCTGCTCTGCGCGAACAACAGAATAAAGAGATGAAAGCGCTGGACGAATCCCGGGTAAATCTTCCTGCACAGGAAGCGGTTCTGGCCGAAGTCGTGCAGGCGCAGCAAATTGCCCAGAGCAAACTGAATGAAGCGCGGGCCGTGCAGAAGAACGAGGCGGAAATCATCAAGAATGTCCGGGAAATAGATTTAAGAATAAAGGAAACACAAACACAGATCAAGGCATCGGTCGAATCCGTCGAGCAGGTGAGACGCCGCCGAAAGGACCTCGGGAACCGCAAAGACGAGAGCGAAAAATCGCTGAAGAAGTCGCATACTGCATTGAAAAAGATCGAGGACTACCTGAGCGGGCGATCCGTCGATGCCGGCCTTGTGGAAAACCTTACGGCCATCCGCAGGACGTTTGAGGCACTCCGCGCAAAGGACGAGCAGCACAGCAAAGTGCGTGAGGCACTGGCGGCAGCGTACCACGAAAAGGAGATCTCCATCGCGGCATGTTCAGGGATCAGTATCACGCATGGCGAACGGCTTGCCGAGTTCACGAAGGCGGAGCAGGAATACAACCGGCTGACGGAAACGATCGCCGTCCTGCTTAAGGAGCGGGATCTCACCGAATGGCGCAGTGAATGGGATGCATGGAGAGAGCGAAAGCATCTGTTGGATCAGACCGGCAAGATACTGGAACGTATCACCGGTTCATGGCGAACCTTGGACGAATTAAGGCTGCGGGGCCAATCGCTGGCCGCCGAACAGGCAAGACTGGCTGAGGCAATAGAATCCCTCCGTACGAAGAAGACAGATAACGAACGGGAAATTGCACATCTCGAAGAGCAGGCGGCTTTGCTGAACCGCATTCGCAACCTCGATGGCGAACGGGCGCGCCTTGAGGACGGCCAACCGTGTCCTTTATGCGGTGCAATGGAGCATCCGTTCGCCAAGGGCAATGTCCCGGCCATAAATGAGACTGAATCCGAATTGAAGGACGCGAAGAATGAGCTAAGGGGCATTTCCGACAGTTTGGCGAAGCTCCAGATTAAGCAGGCCGAAACGGAGAAGGATATTAAGCAGGTTCATCATGATACCGGGGAACGGATTGCATCACTGGATTCCGACGAGAGGCAGTGCGCTGAGGCCCTTATTCAGTTGGAAATTGATGCCATGCCGGAAGAACGTCTGAACAAGGTGCATGTTGAGCTGGCCGGGTTGCAGGTAAGAATGGAAGAATCGTCAAAGACTATAAAACAAGTGGAGCAGGCTGAGAGAAAACAGAAAGGGGCGCAGAAGACCCTTGACAAGGCCCGGACAGCTTTTCTCGATGCTGAAAAGAATCAGCAGGAAGCTGTTCACAAGCGGGAGATAGCCGAAAGAGACCATGAGAGATTGGCCGGCGAATGCCAGGCGCTGGCGGAACAGGTTGCCGTCGCTTGCAGCGAAGCGTCTCAGGAAATAGCCCTGTATGGGGTTAGGGAGCTGTCCATCGCGGAACTTGACGGAATACTGGAAAGCCTTACCCGGCGCAGGCATAAATGGCAGGCCAAACAAACCGAGAAGGCCGAGATCGAGACAAGAATGGGCGCCTTAAAGACTGAATTGGAGAAGCAGGATGTCCTACTGAGTAAACTCGATGAAGAATTGCAGACAAATCAAAAGGTTCATGATGAGTTGTGCAAGCAGTTTGATAGCCTGAAAGATGAACGCCGCGGTCTGTATGGAGACAGAAACCCGGATGACGAGGAAGAAAACCTCGCCAATGCAGTGGAAAGAGGGGAGAAAACCCTGGAAGAAGCCCGGGCCGATTATGGGCGTGTATTTCAGGCCGTCAGCAACTTGAATGTCAGAATAGCCGCCCTTGACGGGTCAACCCGGCAACTCAGAGGGGAAATACTGCACGCGGAACAACTACTGAGAGTGCGCCTGGCCGCGGCAGGTTTCGAGGACGAGACTGATTACAAGTCAGCCTGTGTTCCGGCGGAAGAGATGGAAAGATTGACTAAAGAGGCCGAAGCCCTGCAAAAGGAGCGAACCGAGCTTGAAACGCGCCGTAAAGACAAAACTGCAGAGCTGACGGCTGAACGCGGGAAGATGGTTACCGAACGAGCTCGCGATACCTTACGGGAGGATCTCAATGCTTGCGAGGAGAACCTCAGACAAATTCAGCAAGACATAGGCGCCCTCAAAAGGCGCCTGGCGGACAATGAAAACCTGCGTGCAAAGCAGCAGGCGCGCTTCAAAAGCATTGAGGCACAGAGAAAGGAGTGCATGCGCTGGGACCAGCTCCACGAGCTCATCGGATCCGCTGACGGGAAAAAATACCGGAACTTTGCCCAGGGGTTGACTTTCGAGATGATGGCCGGGCACGCCAACCGGCAACTTCGAAAGATGAGCGACCGCTATCTGCTGGTTCGTGACGAAACCCAGCCACTGGAACTCAACGTAATCGACAATTATCAGGCGGGCGAAATCCGTTCCACAAAGAACCTGTCGGGTGGGGAGAGCTTCATCGTCAGCCTCGCTCTGGCGCTCGGTCTTTCCCACATGGCAAGCCGCAATGTGGCTGTGGACTCACTATTTCTGGACGAAGGTTTCGGAACACTTGATGAAGATGCTCTTGAAACGGCATTGGAGACGCTTGCAGGCCTGCAGCAGGACGGCAAACTCATCGGCGTGATATCGCACGTTCCGGCGCTCAAGGAGCGAATCGGCACACAGATACAGGTGACTCCCCTGACCGGAGGCCGCAGCAACATTACGGGTCCGGGATGTTCGCACGCCGCGGCCGGAAATCCTCAAACGCCGGTTGCGTGAAGGTGCTTAGGGCTTGCTCAGAAATAACTTGGCACTTTATGCATCACAGCTTCATGCCAGCTTCGTCCGATCCTCAACTGCAAAATCCTCGAAATAGAACGACTATTCCAAGGAGCCTGTCGGACTTAGGAGATCGTCGCGAGGAAAGTGGAGGACGAGACCAAATATTCACGAATTTGAGGCGCATAGTGTTGCTATGCAACGAAAATTCGGGGATATTTGGGCCGTCATCCCACTTTCCGCAGTAGATCATCGCAAGTCCGACAGGCTCCTCTGGTTTTGCAGCCTCGGATCGAACAAATCTGACCCAAATCTGAGCGCCTAAATGCCAATTAATTCCTGAGCAAGCCCTTAGAGGGTGTTCGACAGGCTCGCAGCACTCAGATCAAGATCTTTGAGGCTCTTGCATAACTCGTCACACCGGTGAAAACCGGTGTCTAGGAGTATTTCGGTCTGCCTGGAATTACTGGATTCCGGCTTTCGCCGGAATGACCAAAATGCCGACTATAGGAGTTTTGCAAGAG
>JAZDGK010000147.1:0-4963 GCA_043806955.1 Pseudomonadota bacterium
TTCGATAGCATGAGCGATCTTGTTCGCGCGGGTATTCAATTGAGAGAAAGTTATCCGATGATCTTCGAAAATAACGCACTCTTTATCCGGGTAAAAAGATGCGTGAAGTCGAAGACTATCCGTAAAATTCATTTTTCCCTCCTTTCGATCTCCTTAATTAAGCGAGAAAAAGGAACTTTGAACGATCACCCTTCAGCGGCCATGAGAGCGGCGCCAAGCGCACCCACGATTTGGGATTCGTCGGGAATCAGGGCTGAAAAACCCGTTCTCTCCTCGATTACACGGACCACGCCTATGTTTTTGGCAATTCCGCCGGTGATAACGAACTCCTTCTCGATACCGACCTTGTTAAGAAGAGCAAAAATCCTGACCGACAGGGCCCTGTGCAGGCTGGCCAGAATCTCTTCCTTAGGGATACCTTCCCGCATCAGAAGTCTGACCTCCGCCTGGGCGAAGACGGTGCAAAACGAATTGATGGTGGTATGATTCTTCGCCTGTAACGAAAGAGGCCCCATCTCCTCCAATGGCACACGCAAGGTTTCGGCCATGACTTCCAGGAATCGGCCCGTCCCGGCGGCGCATTTATCGTTCATGGAGAAGTTGGACGGGTTGCCGTTCTCATCCACTCTGATGGCCTTGCAGTCCTGACCTCCCATATCCAGAACGGTCCGCACGCCCGGAAAAAGCCAATGGGCGCCCCGGGCATGACAACTGATCTCACTTATGATTTTGTCGGCAAAGGGCACCAGGATCCTTCCGTACCCGGTGGCGATGATACGCTTGATATCGTTATGCGAAAAATTGACTTTTGCCATGGCGGCATCCATGGCCCGTCGGGAGGTGGCCTCGCTGTCAGCCCCGGTGTCGATGAGCCCGTACGACAGGATATCACCGTCTTTCTTCAGCAGGGCGCAAGTGGTTCTCGATCCCACATCGATTCCGGCGACGATCATTTGGGATCCACCCCGAGGCCCGGTTTAACGCTCGAAAAAGCTCCGCGCGCTATCAGGGCGGCCCCTAAAGCCCCTGTAATCTCAGGGTCCGGGGGGATTTTCGCTTTGAGGCCTATTCTTTTCTCCAAACTCCTGACCAAGCCCGTATTTCTGGCCACGCCTCCGGTGACGATCACTTCTTCCCTAGTCCCGACCTTCCGCAACTGCTCCATCAGCCTGTCGACCACCGCATCGAAAATTCCAGCGGCAATACGATCTTTGGGTTCTCCGGCATGAATCTTGGATATCACTTCGGACTCGGCGAATACGGCGCAATAGTTGCTTATTTCGGTTCCTTCCTCGATTCCGGCCGATAAATCGGACATCTCTTCAAAGGACGACTCGATGATCTTGGTCATGTTTCGGAGATAGATGCCCGTTCCTGAAGCACATTTTGCATTGACGGCAAACTTATCCACTCTGCCCGCATTGTTCAGTCTCATTACCCGGCTTCCGCTGGCCCCAATGTCGATCACGGTCCCTGCGTCCGAGAAATACCAGTGTGCGCCTTTGGCGTGGCAAACCATATCCGTACTCTGCTTCAGCGCAAAGTTAATTGTCTTTTTGGCTGCTCCTGTCGAGACTATCGGCAACGTGTCTCCTGACGGCAGATTGAGTTCCCGGACGGCTTCTTCCAAAATTCTTTGAGAAGCGACGAGGCCTCCCTCTTCGGTCACTTCCGTTTTCGTATAGAGAATCTCCTCCTCATTCATGACCAGGAGATTAATCGTCTCCGTCCCTACATCGATCCCGATGAAAAAATTGTTTTCGCTCAAACTTCGATCCCTCGAATAGTGGTTTTACCGGTCATCTATTAACTGCGATTCTTTCTTCTTCATGATGATCTCGAGAAAGGCGTCCATGCGCGTCCTGACCTGACCTTCGGAATAGGCCCGCTCGTCGGCCATGTCGCTTTCCAGCATCAGGCAGGGGATGCCAAGCTTCTCTTGAAGGTTGTTCCGCACCTCGGCCTGGAAGATATAGAACGGCCGGCATGACTGGGTGTAAGAAAGGATAACCCCGTCAATGTTGTATTTCTGGGCAAAGTTCATGGCTAGGTCCACCTGGGAGTCCACACCCAGGGAAAAGTTCTTGGCAAAATGCCTCAAGGCCAGATCCATGTATGGGTCATCAGAGCGCTCCCGAGGCAGGGCCTGATAGTTGGTTTCTATCGACATGACGCCTCCTAAGTCCTCAGGATAGTTCAGAAGCCCCAGATTGAACCAGATGGGAATGCCGCTCCACATGAGCCGAAATTTTTCCTCAGGAACGACACTGATCTTTTTCTCGACCCGCTCCTTGACTTCCGCATGCATCCTTTTGTAGAAGTCGACCGCCTCCTGGGTTCCCAACATGGTCATTCCCGGGAAAATGGAAGCGAAATAGTCCGCCGAACTCAGGGGCGCCGGGATGTTTTTACGCAACTCAAGAATATCCAGCCTGATATCCCAGGCCTCGTTGCCCCAATGCCAGCGCTGAACGAATTCGTCTTCGTCAAATTTCTTATCCAAGGTTTTTTCCAGGAATTTTATTAGATCTTTTACCTCGGAAATGAATAGATCGGTGAGGTACTTTTCGGGTCGGCCGGTCTTCCAGGTATGGTCGTTATCCGGCATGCCGATAAAGTAAACCGGAATATCGAGTCGTCTGGCGACATCTTCGAACCATTTCTGGCGCAAGTCACAGACCGCAGTAGGAGCGATTAAAATGTCGGGCAAGGCCAACCCGCCGGCGGGAGGTTCCGGAATCGTGTCGGGGTGGAAAGTGTATCCAGTGACCGTCCGGGCGTAAGAGCAGATCTGCTTGTCAAACCCGTGCTGCTCCGCCGCCTCGCAATATTTGTAGCCGACTCTCTTGGCCGCGCATAACGTCCCGTAGTTTTCGGGGAAAATAGGGATGATGCCCATGGTGTAAATAATCTCCAGAGGAACGCCAAACATGAGCCAGGCCACTGGCCTCCCCTCGAGCTTGGCTTTATGCGCGTTCTGGTACCCGGCCTTGACCCACTGGTAGGCCTCGACTGAAGTCTCTAAATTTTTCGTCGAACGTTTCATGGTCGTCATGATTTACTCCTTTCGTTGATGATCTCTAAAAAAGCCTCAACGTTGGGGCGGATCTGCTCGAGTCCGCCTTTAGTGAAATCCATCTGCACCGTGAGTGCCTGGATCCCGTTCTCATTAAGCTTGTCCAGAACAAACGGCGCGTCAAACTTATGGTTATCGCAAAAGTCCATGACCGGCATGATGACACCCTTGGCCTGGTAATCCCGGCAAAGGCTAATAATGTGATCGTACCTTTCTTCAGAAGGATACGTCCGGGAACACGGGATGTTGAAAAGATAACGCTTGGCTAGGGCATCCAACGGGGCCTCGGCTTCATCCACCGGGTGCCAAAACAAACGCGAACCGGTGCAAAGGTCGTCGGAAACAATCAGGGCCCCGCAGTCTTCCAGGAAACCGAAAAGGTCCAGGGAGGTCACGTCCGTGCCCGTGACCACGATCGGCACTCCCTCAGGCGGGGGTCCGGTTCGCGCTTTGACTTCTTCGATGAACTTTTGAAGCAAAACGAAGGCCTCCTCCTTGCGCATCAACATGCTGGCCAAAAGAGCGGTCAGGGTCTCGATTCCGCTGACCAGCCTCGGATTGCTCAGCCGTAAATCGTAGATCCGCTTAAGAACTTGTCGGTACTCGTTATAGAGCCGGATCGACTCTGAAAGGGCTTCATCGGTAATTTTCGCCCCGGTTGTCTCTTCCAGGTATTCTTTGAATCTGTCCAGCACTTGCCTGAAAAAAATAAGACTGCTCTCATTGGCTTTGTGAGGAAAATCCAGGAGAAAGATCGAGGGGACATTAGTCCGGTTTCTCCAAAAATCGTGCATCTTACTCATCAGGTCGCAGGCGTGCGTCACAACCAGTCCGTCCATATAGTCGTAGTCCCCGGAGATTCCACAGGCAAAACAGGAACGTATGTACGGGCACGTATTTTCCTGAAGATATCGGTTAACATCCCCGAAACTATCCATTTCGCCCATTATGAAAACGGGCAAAGCTCCAGTGGCGTGGATCATTTCTTCAGGCACATATTTGCAAAATTCACCAATGACCTTTTGATCTTTTTCCTTTTTCCAGCTATTTGCCGAATCGTGTCGACTTTCGAGAATACTTCTTAGCTTCTTTAATGTTTCCATGTCTCTGACTGCTCCTTTAATTTATTATGTCCGGAGAGTGGGTTGTATGGCTCTCCAAATCTTTTTTTGAAATAATGAGACGAGCCATCACGCTTTGAGCGTGCTTGAGATGGACGGACATTGCTCGCGTTGCTTCTTCTGGCGAATGACCCTTTATGGCCCGCATAACATGGTAATGCTCCTGGAGGAATTCCGTTGAGACTTCGATCATATTGGGTAGAAAAAGGAACTTGCGACTGGTCCTCTGAACAAGTGTTTTGATGAAGTTAATCATCACGCAGAGAACACCGTTGTGGGAACAAACGGCTACGGCCTTATGAAATGCAAAATCCGCATCTATATAAGCCTGGGCATCCGCATGGCTCCGGGCGCCATGTAATGATGGCAGAGTGTTAGTCTGATCTTGGAAGGCCTGATCAAGTAAAGCAAGATCATCCTTGGTGGCGTTTTTCGCGGCAAGGGATGCGGTATGTGACTCCAGGATGCTCCGTACTTCCAGTATTTCCAGAAAAGTCTTCTCCTCCAGTTCCACTAACATTTCGAGGGCTTCCTGCATGCTTGTCAGGTAAGCATTGACGTTGGGTTCTTTAACGAAGATTCCTTCTCCGGGCCGGATATCAAGAATGCCGAGAATGTCTAGGGTCCGGATGGCCTCCCGGACCGAGGGGCGGCCGACCTTGAAGGTCATGGCCAGTTCTCTTTCCGAAGGGAGCTTGTCGCCCGGCTTGAGGCCTCTTGCCAGCAGCATGGCCTTGAGTTGTTCCAAGATGCCCTCGGAAAGGCG
>JAZDGK010000148.1:0-11238 GCA_043806955.1 Pseudomonadota bacterium
TGTCCGAATACTAAATTCTTGCTCAGGACTTATGGCTTCGAGGTGCCGACATAGCATTTCTAAAGTGATATATCCCCCCTCTCTATTCGCTTCACGCACGTACTCTCTTGTAACCGATTGCATTGATTCTGAAAGTGCTCGTGGCGGCCGCCCTCTATGGATTTCTTCTTGACCAGCAAAATTCACCCCACGGTTGTGATCAGCCATCACCCGCTTAACCATAGCAACGCCGATTCCCAACGCATTTACTACCCGCTGGACGCTGGAACTTGCCTGCTGTTGCGGGTCATCCCCGATCCGGTCGAAGTATTGTTTTAATAGAACTATCGTTTCCTTCTCTTTGGGGTTGAGAGGTTTTCCTTGGGTGCTCATATCTTCGCTCCTCAAAAACAGACTTCGAGAGCGATTGTAATATATGATTTTACGAAAAGTATCAAGTCATTTGACCGGAACTATAATTGCTCTCAACGGGTCTATAGGCCTAAAACCAAGAAGGCACGGTTTTAGAACCGTGCCTTCTGACGTGTCATGTCAACATAAAAACCCTTAGACTTTTTTCCCGAACCTCCTTCTACCCCAGCCGGCAAGGCCAATGAGTCCAGTACCAAACAGGACCATAGTCGCTGGTTCAGGCACGACGTTCCCGACCGCGTTGCTCGTATCCCCAACTATCCATCCATTGTTTTGTGTAGGATCGAGGGCAAAAGTGCTGAATGAGAAACCCAGGTCACCATTGGTGTCAGACTGCGGCGCAGAGATGGTGTTCGTATCATAGAACTGCGCCCACGTACCGCCGACCACGTCGAAGACTATGGCACCAGTGAACTGGCCCGTAGTCGGGAAACCGGTCTCGAGCAGCGAATACGGCTGCAAGTAACCGGTCCCGTAATCCAGATACTGCGTGTGGCCTGCCAGTGACAACACCAGTGTGCCGTCGTTAGTGGCGGTATTGTAGGTGCTGACTCCCGTCCTACCAGCAGTACCCAGAGCTGGATTATAATCCGGCGTCGTATCGAGCCACATATCTATCTTGAAGCCGGAACTAATCAGTTGTTGGGTGCCACCGGCCATCGCACTGCTGAGTTGCACATCATCGGCACCCCGGAAAAATACCGTCAGTTCCTGGGAAGCGGATTCCTTGAAAACCGTGGTGCCAGGGAACACACTGCTTATCTTCGTAATGGCAGTCACACCGAAGGCATCTTCTGTTAGGTCCGCACCATGATACGTATCCAAGGGTGCCAGCGATTGGGTATTGCTGGAGTCGAACGGATTGATATTCTGCGGAACGCCTGCTGCATTGTAGAGTCGCCCCCAAGCGAAGTAGTCCCGCGTCTCGAACTTTACGGAAAAGGGGTACGCAGTAGAAGCTAATAGTAATGTCCCCATACACAACACTATAACCAACAATAATGACTTCCTCATTCTCTTCACCTCCTCTCCTCTAAAATTTAAACCGCTAAGAAATTCTCTTTTCACTTTCATTCTTTTCACCTCCTCCCAAAACTAGCGTTAAAAAAAAACAAGCTTCTATGAAGCCTGCTTGAAACCTATTTCCTGTATCTTCGTCTGCCTGCCCAGCCCATGCCTAGCAGGCCCGATCCTATCAGAACCAGAGTTGCCGGTTCGGGGACTGCCCCGCCGCCACCGTCGTGCGAGAATGGGCTGAAGACGGAATGGATCTTTTCCTTGCTCTTAACAACATGATCGTAGGCGACTATATCCGCCCATTGATAACCCTGCACCGAAACCGGGAATTTCTTGATCTCGCCCGATGCAGTATCCTCCCACGCACCGGGGATATAAATCCGGAGATCCGGTATGGCCCAGGCAGGCTGCGCCGCAAAAGCCAAAAGACCAAGAATCAGCAAATACCTTTTCATTTGCCTGCCCAGGAGCCTGTCGGACTTAGGGATGATCTACTGCGGAAGTGGGGGAACGGCCCAAATATCCACGAATTTTCGTTGCATAGCAACACTATGCGCCTCAAATTCGCGAATATTTGGCCTCGTTCCTCCACTTCCTCGTGACGATCCCCTAAGTCCGACAGACTCCTAGCGTACTTTGATTGGGGAGAAAAATTGACGGCTGGATCTCATCCGGGAAGTGAATCCCGACTCATCGTAACTATAATAAATATCAGACTTCCGCAAGTTAGTCAACCCCGGTTTTATGAGTCCTTTGTAACTATCGAGAAATGCGGGTTGTCCCAGGAAAGCGGGACCGGATGAGATAAGGCTGGGTTCTCCCTCCCATAGCCTCGAGTCCAATAACTAGCAACAGGTGTGCCACAAAATTGGCTATTCATTCTTGGCTGGTTTACGTAATTATTCCACGAAGTTGAAGGACCAACAGGACTGAACGGCAGAAAAGCTCCGCGGCGGAAGTGGAATCACTTTTCCACTTTTGAGGAGACTATAGTTCCACTATGGCTGGACTTTCTTTCTACTATCATTGCCTATAACTCCGCGCCGGCGAAGACCGAACAGCTCGTAACAACACAGTCTTACTTCAGGTTGAAGATGCGAAGACGGGCTTTTCGCGGCTGGAAGGCTTGGAGGCTGGGGGCGCCAAGAATGCTGAGAACAAATCAAATGCAGGCTGTCTCGATGCCAAGGGCTCCAGATTCTTCGCTTACGAGCATCCAAGCCTCCAGCCTCCCAGCCTCCCAGCCTCCCAGCCTCTTGCCTTTATTCACACCCTCGCACCTTACCACCCTCCGTCTCTTAATGCACACCCTCGCACCCTCGGTCTTCTAAGCCTTCGCACCCTCGCACCTTCTCACCTGCTCACCTTCGGTCTTCAGTGAGCGGGCAGCACCCTGCCCCCTACTCCCACTTGAACTATCCGCATGAATCCTGTATCTTCAGAGTCTAGTAATCAATGGGCCTTTGGAGGGACATTGACTGTTTCCGATAAGGGACTTAGGAGTTTCCATCATACCATTTTAGGATCAATGTCCAATGTTCAATGCTCAATGACCAATTTCCAATCAGGAGAGGATCCGTTGGACATTGAGTATTGGACATTCGATATTAGGAATTGACCTATGCACGGCTAATTATCATAGCAATGAATTCGTCAGGGTCGTGGTTCAAACTTCGAAGTTCACGGTCTTAAACCTGGAACTGTGAACCGTGAACCTGGAACCCAATAATCAAAACTAGTATGAGGGGGGTCTCCATGCAAATCAGAAAAGCGGTAATCCCTGTAGCCGGGCTTGGAACACGGTTCCTGCCCGCAACAAAGGTCATTCCCAAGGAAATGCTGACCATAGTCGATCGGCCCACTATTCAGTATATCGTGGAGGAAATCGTTGCCTCCGGAATACAGCAGGTCATAATGGTAACGGGCAGCGGCAAGTCGGCCATAGAAGATCACTTCGACTATTCGTACGAGCTTGAGACCATTCTGGAAAAGCGGGAGAAATGGGACCTCCTGGCAGAGGTTAAGAAGATCTCTGAGCTTATCGAGATTACCTCAGTCAGACAGAAAAAACCCCTTGGCCTTGGCCACGCAATACTGTGCGCCAGGGAACTGGTGGGAAACGAGCCGTTTGCAGTCGTTCTGGGCGATGATCTCGTCGATTCTCCCACCCCGTGCTTAAGTCAATTGCTCGGTATATATAACAGGTATAAGAAGCCGGTCGTAGCCGTATATCAGGTCCCGGAGGAAGAGGTCCACAGCTATGGAATCGTAGAGGGAGAGAGGATCGACGATCAGACGTACAGAATTGAACGGATGATAGAGAAACCCGGCCCTGGTATCACGAAATCTAATCTTGCGATTATCGGGCGCTACATCCTCACTCCCGAAATCTTTACCCTGCTGGAAAACACCACCCCCGGCCACGGCGGCGAGATTCAACTAACCGATGCCCTCGGGGAACTCAGCCGCAAAGATCAGATGTATGCCTTTTGCTTCAGCGGCAAGCGATACGATGCCGGAGACAAATTCGGGTACATTCAGGCCACCCTGGCGTATGCGTTGAAACACCCGGAACTGGGCCCCAGGGTACGGCAGTATTTGAGCGAGGAGTTAAGAACGGAGTTATGAGCCACTTGACTCAGGCCTGAAAAAACCCTTGCCTGCTTCCTGAAGACTACTTGTCTCAAGCCCTTAGCGGGCCAGAATCGACAGACGATTGAGCCTCCTGCAAAAGCCTCATCACCGGCATTCTCGTCATTCCGGCGAAAGCCGGAATCCAGCCGCGTAGTCCCATCCGTTGGCCATTTCCAATCCCGGCTATCATTCGCTCCCCACGCCATTGGCAATCTCATTTCCGTATCGATCCGGAGCATCGGTGGGCAGAAGCCCACCCTATCCGGCTGTTGGTCCTTCCCAGTTTGTCCAATGTCAAGGGCTCTGGCTTTCTAGACGTCCCTCGCTCTTTGCACATCAATTAAGGATTGCTCTCGGTTCCCTTCCTCCATTGTTCCTGTTCATTGGCTTTATCAGTGGAATCCTCAAGTATGAAAGGCCCAATAAGCCATCGATTTTCTTTAATCTGGTCCCAATACTTAACGTCTTCTTCAGAGCGGAGGCGATTTTCGATATCACGGGTCTTCTGCGGATTATTGACGGTGGCATCCCAGTGTTTAGATGTGACACAACCTTGGATAATAATTGCAGAGATTATGAGGAAAATAGATCTGGTTATCATTTTGTATGGTTCCGATGGTCGGTTTTAATGACAAGAGGTCCCGTTTGATCCCCCTTTAGTTTACTAGTTCTCTGAATTTCTTAAGATCTTTCATCTTAGCAAACTCGGAGGTTCGCCAGGGGTCACCCTTGACATTGGACAGAATCCCACTCACCCTCTGCTTCAACTTCCTATCACTTGCCAGCTTTGCCGAAAACCTGCTGTACGCTTTGGCCACAGCGGAATAGCTGATACCGCCGAACAACGAGCCGATCTCTTCGTTAGTGATGCCTGTGTATTTCTTTAGCAAATAGAGAGCGATGTTTCTCTGCTCCCCTTTCTTGTCGCTCAACAGGTTTTCCCGTGGCGTATTGAAGTACGTGCAAAGTGCATCAATAACCGCTTCAACATCGTATGCCGCTTTCAATGCCCTTCTATGAGAGACATCCTTTCGGCTCAACTCGTCCTCTTTCAATCTGCTCAAGACACCCTTGACGAATCCGACACCTCCCAATACCATGCCGCCATAAACGTTCTTGAGCGGACTCTCCAGATCTTCACGACCGATTGCCCGCTCAACGAATTCCTTGTATTTGCGCGGGGCATTCTCCCCCCTTGTGGCTGTCATTCCCCAAATCAAATCCCGATGAACGATATCCTGTTTGCTCTTCGAGACATACGCGCCATAACTGCTGTAGAGATATATACGCCTTGAATTTCTCATAGTCTGTCTTGCTGAAGTAAACATCCCGCCTCTCGTTGCCACGAGCTGTAACGTGATAAAATGCCCCCTCATATTCAATCCGTAACGTTCTAGCCATTATCTCTGTTGGTCCTTCTCATTTTGTCCAATGTCAAGGGCTGACCCTCTGCTTTTCTTCTTGATGTAGTTTGTGTACGAGCCATTAACGTAGTGCATAACCTGGTTCAAATTCGGCTGCGGCGTCTCCATAACCAAATGGTAATGATTTGTCATAAGCACGTAGCAGTGCAGAATGTAACCGTACTTTTCCTGTGCATCTCTTAGATACGCCCTGAATTTCTCATAGTCTCTCTTGCTGAAGTAAATATCCCGTCTCTCGTTTCCACGAGCGGTAACATGATAAAACGCTCCTTCATATTCAATCCGTAATGGTCTCGCCATTATCCCTGCTGGTCCTTCTCATTTTGTCCAATGTCAAGGGCTGACCCTCTGCTTTTCTTCTCTGATCGACTTGATTCGCATGAGAGGGTCATAAATGTATTCCTTATTGGTCCCACCCGGCAATGTGATGCTTGACGGCCGGTTCCAGGTGTAGGAATTGTAAGTAACGTATCCTTGGCCCGGGATCAACACGCTTTCGAGCTGATTGGCGGCATCGTACGTGTACTCATAAGTAACGCCGCCTGGAGCGGTGAAGCTCTTCTTTTTGCCATTTTTGTAATATGTATAGGAATAAGGCAGCTCAAAAGCACCGTGGTTAACGGTTTCCACAGTCTTCTGGTGTGAATCGTCATAGACATACTGGGCTGAGGTCTCTCCATCATCGTAGCTCTTGAGTTTGCCGACTTTATTGTAGCTGACCGTTACAGTTTTGACAGTTCGTAGTTCGTAGGGTGGGCTTTGTAGCCCACCATTTTGGGGTCCGCAAGCCCCGAAATCAATTGCCGCCCCGTGAGGTCACACAATTCTCATTTGCCTCCTCATCCGATTCCGGTGGGCACGATAAAGCTGTGCCCACCCTACAAGGCTACATGTCTGAATCGGACAATTGACATGACGGGACTCTCACCCGCCGGATTGCGGCCTTGTCGGCTACTCCCCCACCCTACATTACTATCGGCTGGCCATTGGCCATTCCCGAACCCGGTTGTCATTCGTTCTCCGGCCCATGACAATCCGACCGCATCCATCCGGAGAATCGGTGGACAAAGCCCACCCTACGTTACTGATTGAATTGCATGTTGTCCCCAGAGTAATCGGTGGGCGGAAGCCCACCCTACCCGGCTTTCTTTCCGCTTGTCAGAATCTTATAGATCTTGCATACAAGCCACTCAAAGATGTACAGAAAAACAAAAGTGTATACCAACCCGTATAGGTCGATTTGGGATAGATCTTTATCACAATTCCTGAACTCGCCGCCTTCGATCAAGCCGGAATATCTCAGCAAAAAATGGTAGACCCGCTCTCGTTGGAGAAACGATAAGGAGCCCCCATCAGGTGTATCGGTTGCTGAGAAATGTAGGACCCAGTTGAAAAACAGCGCACTAGTGGCGAACGATACTATGAATGCAATTAAGAATGTTCGATTTCTAAGCAGGAAAAAATCAACTATTGCAGGGGTATGTCGGACTTTCATAGAAACACCATGACACCTTGCTCTACCTACTCTCGATTCTTATGCATGACAGGTTGTGATCGTCAGCAACAGTGAATACCAATATCCTATGAAGACACCATGTTCTAACATCGGAAGACTTCTGACGTAAATCTTTGAGACGCCGAAAAGGCTATGCGAATACGCCGTGAGAAGTACATCCGTCCTTTAGTCGCTCAGTTCCCAAGTATTCAGCGTCTCCGTAACACTTCTGACCTCCGGGAATATTTACGACCCATCCAAAGCAGTAGTACACCTTGCAAATATACACTAGTCTGGCACCGCACTCGCAGCTTGCGTCCGGCACTGTTTCCCATTGGCCACAGTCAAGCATTTTACCAAAAAACTTAAGGCCCAAAGGATCATTTCTGGTTATCGCGTTGTTGGAAACGTAAAGGTACGCATTGTAGCCACCTTCAAGCCCAATCGGGTCCGCTTCAATATATCTCCCTATATCTGGTGCATAATCTCTGTGGTAATTGTAGTGCAGCCCTGTTTCCTGATCATAGTATTGTCCGGGGAAGCGGAGATTATTGGTCATAGTCGAGCCCGAATCAACTTCCACCTCACCAAATGCCTCATACTTGGCCGACCAGACAACCGCCCCATTCGAGGCCGTCAATTGCATTGGGGTTCCTAAATGGTCATTGTGATAGAAATAGTACTGGCCGCCCTGCTTCATGAATAGCGGATCGGTGGTCCAAGTCGAATCCGGTTTGTAACCGTAAGCCTTGATTTCCGTTCCGCTGCCGTCGTACTCGCCGATCAGCCCTTCATCGGAATACAGGAAGTAAGTCCTAGTCCCGCCAACTTCTTTCCAAAGTCTGCGACCGAATGGATCGTAGTAATAAGAGGCTATTTCGCCGCCTCCACCATCTTTAACCCGTACTAACCTGTTCTCAATGTTATAGACCGAGTTCACTGTTTGGCTGTCGGATGCACGTTGTATGGTATTGCCGTTTTCATCGCATTGATGGGCGGTATCACCGTAACTCAGCAGCTCGTTATTGGCATTGTAAACCCAGTTTCCTGGAACCTCGGCAGCAGTCAGGCGGTTACCGACCGGGTCATAGGTATAAGTTTCGTCCGGAAGGGTGGAGTTGTAAACGTTTGTCAAGCGATACAGATCGTCATACGTGTAGTCGTAAATACCGTGCTCGGTTTCCTTTCGGAGGATATTATCCGCTCGGTCATAGATATAACCGTAGTTCATGAACATACTCTGAGCAGGGTCTTTCACCGTTATCGATCCTATCCGCATGAGCGGGTCGTAAGTGTATTCTTTGGTCGTCCCGCCCGGAAGCGTGATGTTTGAAGGCCGGGTCCAGGTATACGAGTTGTAAGTGATATATCCCTGTCCTGGAATCAGGACGCTTTCAAGCTGGCTAGCCGCATCATACGTGTACTCATAAGTAATGCCGCCCGGAGCAGTGAAGCTCTTCTTTTTGCCGTTTCCATAATACGTATAGGAATAAGTCAGCTCAAAAGTACCATAATTAACAGTCTCAAACGTCTTGCGGTGAGAATCATCATAATCGTACTGTGCCGAGGTCGCTCCGTCTGCATAGCTCATGAGTTTGCCGAGCTTACTGTAGCTGAACGTTACAGTCTTGGTAGGCGTCGCATGGTCTTCTGCTGAGAAGTACCGAGTAGTTATCAACCTCCCGGCATCGTCATACTCGTACCCAATCCTTTGATTCTTCGCATCGGTTTTTGCGATCAGATTTCCGGCCCCATTGTATTGGTAAACCGTTTCCTGCCCCATAGGCCGCTTTTCCTTGATGAGCCTGCTGTTCCGATCATACTCAAACTGGGTCACGTTATGATTGGCGTCTTCCGACGCGATAAGATTATTCCGGTCGTCATAGGTGTATTTCGTCTCCTGTTGCAACGGGTCAGTCACCTTTATCAGGCGGTTCAATTGATCGTATTCATATCTGGTGGTTTTGCCTTCTTTGTCCACCTTGGTTATGAGGTTCCCTGCAGTATCATAGGTGAAACTGGTCGAATACTCTTCCAGACCACTCAGAATGTCTTCTTCCTCGGTTCTCCTGCCACGTCTATCATAGTTGTATTCCCTTGTAAACGTGGGAAAGATAGTCCGCTTCGGCTGATTTCGCAAACCCGCACATGACGCACACCCACCCGCTGTATCGCCGTACTCGTTAATGACCTCGTTTCCGTTCCCATCGATTGTCTTTACCATCCGGCCCTCAAGGTCATACTCGTACCGGATTGCTTTTTCTTCCGGGTCGGTCTCTTTGGTCTTTAGTCCGTCAAGATTGTATTCGTATCTGTGAACTCCAGAAGGAGTAATACGGGTTAAGAGATTATCCTCATTGTCGTACTGATAGGTGATTTGCTTCGCTTCAGCGTCGATTTCCTTTACCTTATTGCCCACTTTGTCATAGAAGAACTGTGTAATGTTCTCAAGCGGATCTTTTGACGATGCGAGTTGCCCCTTGCCGTCATATTCATAACTCCAGATTTTTCCTCGGCCATCCGTCTTCGTGAGAATGTGCCCCATTATGTCATGAGTAAACCAGGAAGTATTTCCTTCAGGATCGGTTATCGATTCCACGTTGCCAGTAGTATCATAAGTCATAACCGTGACAGCATCAGGCGTGTTCACATCCCCCACCTGCTTGATGGTCAACCGGTTCCCGTCGGAGTCGTACGTGTATTCGGTTATTCTTTCAGCGTTTGTTCCCGCAGCATCGACCTGCCGCAAGAGGTTCCCGCCATCATACTGATAGGTGGTAACAATCCCACGTTCGTCAATCTTCTTGGTGGCATTCGCATATCCTGCCTCGTATTCGTATGAAACGCTTGAACCGTCAGGATAGGTCTCCTTTATGAGATTCTCCCATTCATCGAACTCCCGGTAAGTCTCTCGCCCGCCTGCATCTCGGAAAATTTCGTTTCTGCCGTCTCTCAGTATGGTCTCAATCGTATGTCCATTGATGTCCTTACGCTTCTTCCTCCCTTCACTGTCAAACCATCTCTCTATCACCTTCCCGCCGCTCGCCCGCGTAAGCGTGTAAAATTCCCAGCCGCCGTCGTCCGCATAATCCCAGAATTGGCCGATCCCGTTGTCGTCGGTCACACCGGCCACAAATCCATTGCCGTCATAGGTTATGAAGACTTTTCGGCCTTCCGGGTCCTCCTTGGTTGCCAATCGTCCTGCCGAATCATACGTATAGAATGTCTCATATCCAAGCACATCCTTTACCTGGGTAAGCTTGCCTGCTTCATAATAGTATTCGACACGCCGTCCCGAGGCATCCTGCACGACAGAGACTTTTCCGTCCAGATATTCGTACCAGAGCACCTGCCTCCCCTGGTTGTCCGCCAGTCCGGTCAGTCTGTTATTGTCAACCGCGTCGTAAATGGCTGATACTTTCAGTCCGTTCCTGTCGCCGTAGAAAAGCATCCGCCCCGAAGGATCATACTCAATCCAGTTTCCTGACTTATCTTCCCAGCGATATCCGTCTTCCTCCACATATATCCGACACTCCGATCCGGATGTGAAAACTGTAGATTGCTCGTCTTCTCGGGAGTATAGCACACCTGTTTTAGAGATATAGGCCAGGTCGGAATCCTCAATTACCAGTTCCAGCCCCTGCTCCGGATGGTTGAGATGCCAACGATCGTCGTAGTAAGATCGCAGGACGTTAATACGATGCCCCGGTATTTTGACAGACAGATCAGTGATAGTATCTTCATAGGTACCTCTTAAGGGATCAAGAAGGCTGTGAGTGCAGTCAGGATCGCGCTTCGGCGGTTCGGGCCCGTCCGGTGAGCCTCCTGGGCCTTTTGGTTTGGGACGCCCGTTTGCACACATGTTTTTCCATTTCCCACCACGGCCTCCAAAACCGAGCATAGTAGGCGGACCGCCACTATGCTGTTGCCATTCCGGCTCTATAGCACCGACACCTGGCCCCCCCCATATGTGGATCGCCCTTCCCCCCCCACATTTATGTTTATAAGGCGTCCCGATTCCACCGGATCCGCTTCCTTCTCCGCCTCCGCCGCTTTCTGGTTCGGCCGGTGAGGCAAGACAGGTAAGCCGGAAAGGCACGGTAAGCCGTTCCTTAGCATCAACGTGGTCCGGCAGTCCCTTCATGATCACGCACCTGAGATTCTGATTGTCTCCAAAGATTATGAACTCAAGGTCCTCTGCGCGTATCAGTCCGTAGTTGGTCAAGGTGTACACGCCGTTAGAGACCTCTCCGAGCT
>JAZDGK010000149.1:0-15552 GCA_043806955.1 Pseudomonadota bacterium
CCCCCCAGCCCGGTTATGCCCCCCTCACCCTGCCCTCTCCCCCAAGATGGTGGAGAGGGTATTTTGACTGCATCGCCTAATTCAACAGTATTGTCTTTAACTGTGAACTGTGAACCGTGAACCGTGAACCAATTCAGTGAACAGTTAACCCTTTATTGTGAATCTGGCATCCACTGCCACAACGCCCTGCCCCCTGGGCTTGGCAATGAGCGGGTTAACGTCCGCCTCGACTATTTCCGGGAAGTCCTCTGCCATTTGCGACATAAGGAGAATTGCTTCCTCAATAGCCTCAGTATCCGAAGATTCTTCGCCCCGAACCCCGCGCAGCAGTGGAAAAGATTTTATTTCTCTGATCATTTCGTGAGCGTCTTCAGCAGCAAGAGGCACCACGCGAAAGGATACGTCCTTCAGCACTTCGACATAGATACCGCCCAATCCAAACATGACCAGTTTCCCAAACTGGGGGTCCTGGCTCAATCCCACGATCACTTCCTTACCGGCGGCGATCATTTCCTGTACCATAACCCCAAGGATCGGGGCTTCGGGAACCCTGGCCCGCGCTCGTGCGGTTATCTCGAAAAAAGTCTTTTCCACTTCATCGGGTCTACCGAGCCCGAGTACGACCCCGCCTACATCGCTCTTGTGAATAATTCCGTGGGAGGCGATCTTCATGACTACGGGGTAACCGATCCGGCCGGCTGCCGCTACAGCTTCTCCCGACGTTCGGGCCAGGATGTTCGCAGGAACTTTGAACCCGTATGCCCGAAGCACCTCTCTTGCTTCGGCTTCTATAAGCTGGTTTCGATTGTCCAGAATCACCTGGTTGAATATCCGTCGCACCTTCTCACGCTGTGACCGGTAGCAGAGATACGTACGCGGAGGCTGATCGACCCAGCGACGCTGCTGATACATGCTGTTCATTGTGGTTATGGCTTCTTCCGGATAGTCGTATTGGGGGATTCCATTGTTAAGAAGTATCCTTCTGCCCTCTTCAACCCGTCTCTTGCCCATAAAAGAGGCAAAAACCGGTTTGGAGGATTTTTTCGAGAGATCCACCATAGAATTGGCAGTCCCGGGTATGTCGACCATGGCCGTGGGGGTCAACAAAACAAGAACGGCATGTACCTGGTCGTCCTTCAGGACAATATCCAGGGTGTCCCTATACCGGTCGGATCCCGCGTCACCAATAATGTCTACCGGATTGTAAAACGAGGCGATGGGCGGCAGTATCTTCCTGAGTTCATCGATCGTTTCTTTTCTTAGGGTCGCAAGGATGAGGTCGGAACGGTCTGCGGTATCGGCAGCGATTATACCCGGACCGCCGGAATTCGTAATTATCGCGATATTTGGCCCTTTCGGCAGCGGCTGATAAGCAAAGGCCATGGCATAATTAAATAAATCATTTATGGAGTGGGCCCGAATAACCCCGCTTTGATGAAATGCCGCCTGAAACGCCTTTTCCGACCCGGCCAGGGCCCCGGTGTGAGAGGATGCAGCCCGTGCTCCGGATGCGGTTGTCCCGGATTTTATCAGAATAACAGGCTTATTCTTCGTAACCTCCTTTGCTACCCGCATAAAAGTCACGCCGTCTTCTATTCCTTCCAGATAGCCCAGGATAACCTTGGTCTCCGGATCAACCGACAATGCCTCAAGCATCTCGATTTCTGAGATGTCCGTCTTGTTCCCCAGACTGACAAACTTCGAAAAACCGACACCTTCGGCTAACGCCCAGTCCAATATGGCAACGCACAGCGCTCCGGACTGGGAAAAAAAGCCGATATTCCCTCTGGCCGGCATGCCGGCTGCAAAGGAGGCATTGAGTCCGGAAAAGGTGTCGAGCACACCCACGCAATTGGGGCCGATCATACAAATACCGGCCTTCTTGGCGGTACTCTTCAGTTCCCGCTCCAGGCGGGCGCCCTCCACACCGATCTCCTTAAACCCGGCGCTGATGACAATTATTGAATCGATCTTCTTTGCAGCACACTCTTTTACCACATCTATTACAAACCGGGCGGGAACACAGATCACGGCAAGGTCGACCGGGGCAGGTATGGAAAGAAGACTGGGATAGGATTTAACACCTAGTATCTCTTCGCTCTGCAGGTTTACAGGATAGATCCGGCCTTGAAAACCGTAGCTCACCATATTCTTGAGGACATCATACCCGACCTTGCCGGGTTGACGGGAAGCGCCGACTATGGCTACGGAATCAGGTCTAAAGAAATGGCTTAACATGGAATCCCCTCGTCAGGTCTGGGCGCCTGTCGGACCCGGGGTATCGTCGCGACATCCCGCCGTCCGCAGTAGAACATCATAAGTCCGACAGTCCATAGATAAACTAAAAACTGCGGTTTTTCAACCTTATCGTAACCTATCGCCGCAAAGGCACTAAGACACAAGTGAAAAGATCTCTTCTCCCCTCATTCCGCATTCCGCACTCGGTACCCTCTGCATCCCCTTCTTCCCGCCCCGCCATCTCCGTGTCTCCGCGTCACCACGTTATTTCTTCTCGTCCTTTCGCGTCTTGGCGTCTTCGTGGTTTAGTTCTTTCTTCCTAATTCCGATAAAAACGATGTGAATCAGACAGATGGTCCGGCCGGTCATCGTAGTCGGCTGAGAAAACGGTATCTAAAAAATGGCGCGGAAGGGCTCCATCTCTATGAAATATTGGAGCTCTTGCTGACGTACGCCATACCCCGGCAGGACGTAAAACCGCTCGCGAAGAGACTCTTGAGAGAATTCAGATCATTTCGCGGCGTGCTTGACGCCACCACCCAGGATCTTGCCGGCATTCCCGGGCTCGGCGAACAGTCCATTCTCCTCATAAAACTTGTCCGAGACTGTTCCGACCTTTATTTGAAACACGAGATCCTTGAAAGGGCCGCTATTTCTTCGCCCGGCGAACTCATAGATTATTGCCGGTCAGCAATGGCCGGGCTTAAGAATGAACAGTTCCGGTGCATATTCCTTAATACAAAGAACAGGCTCCTCGCTGATGAGATTGTAGAAGAGGGAACCATCAGCCAAACCGTTGTTTATCCCCGAAAAGTCATCGAACGAGCCATCTTCCACAAGGCTACCGCATTGATCTTCGTCCATAATCACCCCAGCGGCGATGTAAACCCGTCCCGTCAGGATATTGCGCTGACGGAGACTCTGAAAAATGCTGCGGGTCTGATCGGAGTTACCGTTCACGACCATCTGATCATCGGTGAGAGCGGGCATTACAGTTTTCGCGAAAACGGACTCATTTGATTGCGGATTGCGAATTACGGAATGCGGATTGAAAAATCTCCATACTCATCTTTTTCATTCCGCATTCCGCAATTGGAACTTCCTGTTGACCTTCAGGGAATAATCTGTATTAGTTTATTCATGCATGAATTATCTGTAGCTCAAAGCATTATCGAGCTCATCCAGGACGAAGCAAGAAAGCACGGCGCGGACCGTCTCACTGCTGTAAAGCTCAGAATAGGCAAGCTCACTGCAATCGAGCCGTTATCCCTTTCTTTTTGCTTTGAGCTGATTGCGAAGGGAACCATGGCAGAAGGAGCCCGTCTGGAGATTGAAAGCGTTCCTATTACCGGGCAGTGCAGGCAGTGCGGCCATGAATTCATTATGGAATACCCTCTGGGTGTTTGTCCCGAGTGCGACGACTTGAGTATATCCATACTAACCGGCCGTGAGTTCTACATATCTGAAATAGAAACGGATGGGGAAACCCGTAACCCGCAATGAAAAACGTTCACCGTTCACCGACCGGTCCACAGCCGAGGCGGCTGTGCTACAACTCGTAACCCGTAACCCGTAGCTCGTAGCTCGTAACACGGTCAGGAGGCTGTTTTGAAAATACCAGTAATCCGCAATATCCTTGAGGCCAATGAGGCCATTGCCGGGAAAAGCCGCGATCTGTTCAAAAAGCACGGCGTGTTTGTCATCAATCTTATGAGCTCGCCTGGAGCAGGGAAGACGACTCTTCTGGAAAAAACGGTTGAAGCGCTCAAAAACGAGATGGAGATCGCGGTTATAGAAGGCGATATCCAGTCATCTGTCGATGCCCGACGGATCGCAAAAAAAGGCGTTAAGGCCATCCAGATCAATACCGGCGGCGGATGTCATCTGGACGCCAACATGATTCAAAGCGTCCTGTCCCATCTGGACCTGGATAAGCTGGATCTTCTGATTGTGGAAAACGTCGGGAATCTCGTCTGTCCGGCTGAATTTGACATAGGCGAGAACGTCAAAGCGATGATTCTGAGCGTTGCAGAGGGCGACGACAAGCCGCTCAAGTATCCGGTTATGTTCCGGGAGTCGAAGGCCCTCGTGATAAACAAAATCGATCTTCTCCCATACACTGATTGCAGCATGGCCAATATCCGCAAGACCGCGAAAAAACTGAATCCGGATATTGAAATATTCGAAGTCTCCTGTCGAACCGGAGACGGCCTGGAGCCCTGGTATAAATGGATCAGAAATCAAGTCGAAAAGCGCTGACCCGCCGCATCAAGGCAACCGTCCAGGGAATAGTCCAGGGAGTCGGTTTCCGCCCTTTTGTTTATCAACTGGCCGGTCGATTCAACCTCACCGGCTACATATCCAACACTTCCCACGGATTGGATATCGAGGTGGAAGGAGAGAGTAAAGAAATCGATTCGTTCTTCTCTTCTATTCTCTCCGAAGCTCCTCCTCCGGCAAAGATCACTTCTCTCGAAAGACTGGAGTATCCCTGGGTTGGGTACACGGGCTTTGCTATTCGCGAGAGCAAAGTCCTGGCGTCCCGCTCCACACTGATAGCTCCGGACATATCTATCTGTAAAGAATGCCTTGCGGAGCTTATGGATGCCGCTGACCGGCGCTATGGATATCCTTTCATCAACTGCACGAATTGCGGACCGCGCTACACAATAATCGAAGACATCCCTTACGATCGGCCAAAAACTTCCATGAAGACCTTTCCCATATGCCGGCAGTGTGAAACTGAGTATCACGATCCTCTCAATCGACGGTTTCATGCACAGCCCAATGCATGCTGGAGTTGTGGTCCCCGGATGACCTTGTATGACGAAAAAAGAAGCCCTGTATTATGCGACGATCCTGTAAGCGGAGCCGCCGGATTTTTGCACGGGGGGAAAATTGTGGCCCTGAAAGGGCTTGGTGGATTTCATCTGGCGGTTGATGCTGCTCTGGACGAAGCAGTTATCAGACTCCGACGGCGTAAACGCAGAGAAGAAAAGCCGCTTGCGCTCATGTCGCCTGACATTGAGACAATCAGGCGCTATGCGCATCTCTCCGCCTCTGAGGAAGCAGCGCTCACATCGCCGGAGCGGCCGATTGTTCTGCTTAGGAAAAAGCGCAATACCCCGGTTTCCCGGGAGGTTGCTCCGGGCCATAAATATTTCGGAGTTATGCTGCCTTATACCCCGCTGCATCACCTTTTGCTGAGACAAGGCTTTCCGGCTCTCGTCATGACGAGCGGAAACCTCAGTGAAGAGCCGATCGCCATTGAAAACGAAGAGGCATTCCGCCGCCTTCAAGGCATTGCCGATTTCTGGCTTGTCCACAATCGGGACATCTACATGCGCTGCGACGATTCCGTAACAAGGGTCGTTGCCGGGAAAACCAGCCTCATCCGGCGTGCGCGAGGTTACGTGCCTGTACCCGTCATACTTAGGGAAAAACTCCCCGAGGTTCTGGCCTGCGGCGGCGAATTAAAAAACACGGTCTGCCTGACCAAGGGGAAGAATGCATTTCTGAGCCAGCATATAGGCGATTTGGAGAATCTGGAGACGCTTGAATCCTTCACTCACATCATAGATCACCTGAAGCGGATTCTAGAGATCGAGCCGGGCATTATCGCCTATGATCTTCATCCCGACTACCTGAGTACAAAATACGCTTTGGCCCAGCTCGACAATGCTGCAGGCCGGCATGGACCGGTTCAGTCTTGTGGCGTGCAGCATCATCATGCCCACATCGTAAGCTGTATGGCAGAAAACCAGCTCGACGAGCCGGTTATCGGACTGGCTATGGACGGCGCCGGCTATGGTACGGACGGCGCGGTCTGGGGCGGCGAAATACTGATAGCGGAACGGAAGTCTTTCGTACGGGCGGGTCACTTCGATTACGTCTCTCTCCCCGGGGGAGCAGCAGCGATAAAAGAGCCCTGGCGCATGGCGGTTAGTTATCTGTACAAGGCTTTCGGCCCGGATTTTCTGTCGTTGGACATTCCGTTCATTAAGAACCATGCCCCCCGAACATTGTCTCTCATGGCGGAAATCATTGGTAAAGGAATAAATACGCCCAGGACTTCGAGCTGCGGGCGGCTCTTTGACGGCATCGCTGCAATTTTGGAATTGCGGGACAGGGTCGCCTATGAGGGACAGGCGGCAATGGAACTGGAGATGTCGGTCTCCGGCAGCAAGCAGCCTGGTTATGGGCACGAATTGGAGAAAAAAGACGGAGTGTGGATTATTCGCGTCGAGCCGATGATCCGCCAGGTGGTTGATGATGTAAGACGTGGGATCGAACGGGGAAGAATTGCCGATAGGTTTCATCAGACTCTGGTCGTACTTTTTACTGACCTGTGCTCAAGGTTAAGGGGCGAATTGAATACCGACAAAGTGGTCATGAGCGGCGGCGTCTTTCAGAATGCCACCCTCCTCAGTAGACTGATAAGATCTTTGCGCAGGAACCGGTTCCGGGTCTATACGCATCGACTTGTGCCGGCAAATGACGGTGGCCTCTCCCTGGGTCAAGCCATTGTGGCCCACGCCCGGAGCAAAATGACGCGGTGATTGTTTTCTCCCCCGCGTCCCCGTGTCTCCCCGTCACCGGGTCTTTCTTTTCTTGTCTCCTTGGGCTTTAGTGGTAGACTGTTTTTGATCAAGGGGTAAGTGACGGACTTCACCGAAAAAGACGTTTCTGCTGTTAGCGGATTCATCAACTATCTCCAAGAACACGAAAAACGCAAAGTAGATAACCGTGAACCGTGAACCTGGAACTCTGAACCTGAGCAGTTACTGTTTTTACGGTCAACGGTGAACGGATAACGGTCAACGGACTAAGGAGCAACTATGTGTCTCGCCGTACCAATGGAAGTTATCGAATTGCGCGACAATAATTCTGCAGTCGTGGACGCGGGGGGGACGAAAAGATCGGTTCGCCTCGATATCATCGACAGTCTGCCCCAAATAGGGGATTACGTCATTGTGCACGCCGGCTTCGCCCTCCGTCGCATCGACGAAGAAGATGCCAGAGTAACACTGCAGTACCTTGAGGAGCTTTTTGCAGATGAAACATCTCGATGAATACAGAGACTCAGCCCTCGCAAGAAATCTCGTCGCCGGGATAAAAAAGATTTCTCAAAGACCCGTCAAGCTCATGGAGGTCTGCGGAACGCATACTGTTTCGATATTCAGAAGCGGCATACGATCGCTTCTCCCGGAAACGATCACTCTTTTATCCGGTCCAGGCTGTCCCGTCTGCGTAACTGCTACCGAGGAGATAGATAAATTTATCGAGCTTTGCCGCCGGAAGGATGTGATTGTAACAACATTTGGAGATTTGATACGGGTCCCGGGCTCCAGCTCTTCGCTGCAAAAGGAACGGGCCAGGGGTGCACACGTGCGTATTGTCTATTCCACTTCTGACGCTTTGGAAATTGCCCGCGAGAATCCGCAATCCGAAGTGGTCTTCCTCGGAATTGGTTTTGAAACAACCGCCCCCACTATTGCTGCTGCTGCCAAAGAGGCCAAAGAGAACGGGGTTCGTAACTTTTCCATAATTTCCGCCCATAAGCTCGTTCCGCCGGCTTTGCTTGCCTTGCTTTCCAGCGGAGATGTCAATGTTGACGGTTTCATCTGCCCCGGGCACGTTTCCGTAATAATCGGCGCCGATGCTTATAAACCTGTTTCTGATGGGTTTCATCTTCCGTGCGTGGTGGCCGGCTTCGAGCCGGTCGATATATTGCAGGCGGTTTTTATGCTTGTCTCTCAGATCGAAAACAAAGAAGCAAAGGTTGAAATCCAGTACAAAAGAGCAGTGGGCTTTCCCGGAAACCAGAAGGCTTTGTCGTTGCTTTCCGAGGTCTTCGAACCCTGCGATGCTCCCTGGCGCGGGATCGGGGTGATAAAGGACAGTGGTCTGAAGTTTAATAAGAGGTTCGAGACCGTTGATGCCGAGAAGAGATTTGACTTGAAGGTAGCCCCCGCCCGAAACCACCCGGCCTGCAGTTGCGGAGAGATACTCAGAGGTGTGAGAACGCCTCTGGATTGCACCCTGTATCGTAAAGCCTGTACTCCTTCTAATCCCGTCGGCCCCTGCATGGTTTCGTCGGAAGGGACATGTGCGGCATACTATAAGTACTACGATCATCAAAGCCAGATAGAGAATTGACCATATTACTGCGCCCGGGGGGGATAGTGTAGAACCGGGTTCCGTGTTGCGAGTTTCGGGTTTCGGGTTCAAAAAGAGTCAGAACGGCAAGTGACAACTGAAAAACCGAGGTTTTTTTGTGGTCTTAACTCGTAACGCGCAACTCGTAACACGCAGCCGAGAACGAAGTGAAGATGCGCGCTCTTGCAAGGGGCTTCACAATACGGGCCGGATAATTAGGTGATCCTTATGAAACACGATATGATACTTCTCGACCATGGAAGCGGAGGGCGTCTCTCCCACGACCTTATCAGATCTCTGTTTTTGCCCGAATTCAGTAACGACCTCCTTAATCAACTGGATGACAGTGCGGTCATCGAACTGAACGGGCTCAGGCTTGCGTTTTCCACAGATTCTTATGTGGTCGACCCGATATTTTTTCCTGGTGGAGATATCGGCAGTCTCGCGGTGCATGGCACAGTCAATGATTTGGCTATGCGTGGAGCAAAGCCGCTCTGCTTGAGCGCCGCATTCATCATTGAAGAGGGTTTCCCCGCAGCCCACCTCACGATTATAGCTCAGAGCATGCGACGTGCGGCACAGGACGCTGAAGTCACCATTGTTACCGGTGATACAAAGGTGGTGCCGAAGGGAGCGATGGACAAAATCTTCATAAACACAGCAGGGATCGGTATCGTTGACCCCGGCATCAATATCTCGGGACATAATGCTAAACCGGGAGACATGATAGTGCTCAGCGGGATGATCGCCGACCATGGAATAACGGTTCTTACCTGTCGTGAGGGCCTTCGCTTTGATACGTCGCTCAGGAGTGATTCCGCCCCGTTGAATGGCCTCGTCGCCGAAATGCTGGGCGTAAGTCACAAAATTAATGTGCTGCGGGATCCTACACGGGGGGGGTTGGGCACATCCCTGAACGAAATCGCTGAGCAGTCACAGACAGGCATGATTCTGTATGAGAATGACATACCCGTGCGGGATGAAGTTCGAGGCGCTTGTGAACTATTGGGGCTTGATCCGCTTTACCTTGCAAACGAGGGCAAGCTCGTAGCCTGCATTTCGGCTGAAGATGCGGACAAAGTGCTCGATCGGATGAGAAAGAATCCTTATGGGAAAGACTCCTGCATCATCGGCGAGGTCACAGCCGAACACCCGGGACGGGTCGTTATGAGAACCGGGATCGGGGGAACCAGAATAGTTGATATGCTTACAGCCGAGCCTCTGCCTCGAATTTGCTAGGAGTCGGTCGGACTTAGGGGATCGTCACGAGGAAGTGGAGGAACGAGGCCAAATATTCACGAATTTGAGGCGCATAGTGTTGCTATGCAACGAAAATTCGGGGATATTTGGGCCGTTCCCCCCACTTTCCGCAGTAGATCATCCTAAGCCCGACAGGCTCCTGGGAGTCTGTGTGGAGAGCCAAAAACGCCGGGTGCAAGTATAAGTGGGACTGGATGTCAGGTCCCCTTTTATAGATTCAGGTCATGTATCACACCCGCCCTCGGCTGTGCCACATGGGATGTTTTCTCAACGTTGGCCCAATTCAACAGTGTTCCAAACGGCCATAGTCCCACTTCTACTTGCACCCAAAAACGCCTTGACATTTGCGGTTCGAGTGTTAAATTGACTTGTCTAGGCGAAGCAAAATCCGCGAATAAATTGAACCAATGTAAGGAGTAATCGCTTATGAGTTCCTGGTATTTGGTTTTGGAGGGAGGGGTTATGGATGCCAGGCGTCAGAGTCAAAGAGGATGAATCTTTCGAAAATGCCCTGAGACGCTTCAAAAAACAATGTGAAAAAGCCGGCATACTCTCTGAGATTCGGAAGCGGGAGCACTACGAGAAGCCGAGTATTAAGAGAAAGAAAAAGCAGTTGGCGGCTAAGAAAAGGGCGTTGAAGCGAATGCGTAAATACACGGAAAGATAATGTTTCTTATTGAAGAGATCGAGGTCAATTTCAAGGATGCCTTGAAAAAAAGAGACGCAACAAAAGTCTCTGTGCTAAGAATGTTAAAGGCTGCGATTAAGAATAAGGAAATTGACCTTCGGCATAAATTGGACGAGACTGAAATCATTTCCGCTGTCAGGGCGCAGATAAGGCAAAGACGAGAAGCTATCGAGGAGTTTCAAAAAGCAGGCAGGATCGACCTCAAGGAAAAGGAGTCTGCCGAACTGGAGATCCTCTCAAGTTACTTGCCTGCTCATGCTTCGCGCGAAGAGCTTGAAATGGAGATCAGACGCATTATCGAGGAAACCGGCGCGAGCGGCCCCAAAGATATGGGGAAGGTCATGAAAGCAGCCGTTTCCAAGCTGGCGGGAAAAGCTGACGGGAAGACCGTAAGCGAAATCGTCAAAGAATGTCTGACTTAATAGAGCCTCTTGCAAAAGGAAGGCGACGATTTTAACCGGAGGAATACATTAAGTATTTTTTGGATTAATATCTGAGCCTGACGCAGAGATTGGGCAAAAGGGGACATTTTGCAAGAGGCTCAATAGATAGATAAATCAACGTAAGGGAAAATCGTTTTCCATTCTGAAAATCATTGTTTCGCGTTTTTTCTCAAAGAGCCCGAAACGCAGGCAATGCATTTTAATAACGAGCCACTCTTCCCGGCAAGGAATCACCTGAATAGAAAAGGGAGTATAATAACCATGCAGACCTAATACACATTTACCATTTTCCTCCAAGTATCGAACTGCTCTGTTGGTGGTGTAAAGGATAGGAGGGGGCCTAGTGGTAAGATTCCCGGAGAGCAAGATCAGGGAAATAAGAAGTATTGCTAACATAGTGGAGGTTATTGGTGATTATATATCTCTGAAAAGAGTGGGCCGTGATTATCAAGGCCTTTGTCCGTTTCATCCAGATAAGACACCCTCTTTTAAAGTCAGCGAAGAAAAGAACGTATTCCATTGTTTTGGGTGCGGAGCCGGCGGAGATGTCTTCAGCTTCCTGACCGCATACCATAAAATATCATTTGATCAGGCAGTCCGTGACTTAGCCCAGAAATACCACGTTGTGCTGCCTGAGAACAAGTCTGTCCAATCCAGTACCAAATCAGAACGACTTTACGATCTCAACGAGAAAATAAGCGCATACTATGCCCGCAATCTGAAGGATCACGAAGAAGCAAAGTCAGCCAGGGCCTACCTCGCCAAAAGGGGCTTAAGCCTTGAGGATGCAGCTTGCTTTGAGCTCGGATTTGCACTGGACGGATGGGACAATCTGTGCAGGTATTTGGAACGGAACGGAGTTCCGTTAGCGCTCGCGGAAGAGGCCGGACTGATCGTGCCTAAAAAAAGCGGGGGGTTCTATGACCGGTTTCGGGATAGAATAACCTTCCCCATCCGCTGCACTACAGGCAGAATTGCCGGTTTTGGAGGCCGGGTTCTCGACGATAGCCTCCCCAAGTATCTTAATTCCCCGGAGACCGCAGTCTACCACAAGAGCGATTCCCTTTACGGTCTGCACCTGGCAAAAAATGACCTCCGAAAAAGCGGATGCGGGCTGATAGTAGAGGGCTATTTTGATTTTATCTCTCTTTATCACAACGGCCTGAAGAATGTGGTCGCCACCTGTGGAACGGCTTTGACCCCAAGCCACGTACGATTTCTGAAAGGATACGTGGAAGAGATTGTAGTCGTTTTCGATTCGGACCAGGCCGGCATAAAGGCCGCTCTGCGCAGTACCCCCATATTTCTGAAAGAAGAGGTTGCGGCCAAGGTCCTGGTACTGCCGGCCGGACATGATCCCGACAGTTTCATTCGTTCTCACGATGCTGCGGAATTCGAAAGCCTGTTACGCACTTCGGTGCCGATTACAACGTTTCTGCTCGATCGATTATACGAAAAATGGGGTAGTTCTGTAGAAGGCAAAGGTCGTCTCCTGAACGAGATAAAACCACTCGTCAACACAATAGCAGACCCGGCGCGTAGATCGTTTTTCATAACTGAAGCAGCCAAAAAACTGGACCTGCACCCCGAGATTGCTGAGCGCTCGTTGCGGTCCACAAGAAGCCTTCAGGAGATCTCCTCGCAGGTTAATCCGCTGATCGAGAGCGTAAATTCCTATCTTGACAAGACTGTAATGCGAATTATTCTGCTTTATCCGCAATATGCAGAATTTTTCTTGAATGAAAGGGGGGATGGATTCTCCGAAAGCGAAGACCTTGCAGGTTTGTTTACCCACCTCGAAGAAGCACTCAAGAAGGAGGGTATTGCCGATAGTACATCTTTGCTGGGAAGTATTGAAGATTCTGCTCTAAAAGGCAGACTCGCAGCCGTTATTCTCGAAGCTCCCGCGAATGATGCACATGAGACAGAGACAATGGTCCACGATGCTTTGGCTGCCATTCGTCGAAAAAAACTGGAATGCGAAAAGAAAAACCTCCTGATGCAGATAGAAAAAGCGGAAGGTCAACGACAGAGTGAAGTGGTGATGGAACTCCTTGGACAGAAGCAGGAACTCTTAACCCGCACAAGAAGGACCAAGTCAACAAGTTGAGGAGAAAATATTATGGGTAACGAAGTGGAGTTTGAGGATTTACGGGAGTTACTTTCCATAGGTGACGATGATGCGTATGGTTACGAAGGTAGTCTCTCTGAAAGTATAATAGCTTCCGAACCTTTGGATGACATGGCCGTCCCTTTCGAGGACCTCGATGTAGCAGCCATGGAGCATCCCGAAACTAGTGCTGACCATAAGGATGTTTTCGCCTCTGAACAGGAAACAACCACCGAGGAAGTGGCGGTTGATTCTGAGGTTTTTGCCAAACTCTCCGATCCGGTCAAAATATATCTTCGAGAGATGGGTCTTGTTTCGCTGCTAAGCCGCGAAGGCGAGGTTGAGATAGCCAAGAAAATAGAACAGGGGGAACGGGAAATGATGGCTGCAATTCTCGAAACGCCCCTTGGATTGAAGGAGATTCTCAGCCTGGGCGACAATCTCAAAAAGGGGCGAATAAAACTTCGCGATGTTGTGAAAGATATGGACGAGGAAACTCCGGACGAGCCCGAAGATGCTCAGAGACAGGAGAGAGTGATACACCTTTTTGAGGCGGTCGCGAGAATCAATGATGAGAACAGGCGAATTAAGGCTGAAATGCTGGGCACGGGCAAGACGACTGAGCAGAACAAGAACCTTCACAAAAAACTTCTGAAAAACAAGACGGAAATAATCAATCTGCTCAAGGAGGTCAGGCTGGAGCAGGCGCAACTGGATAGAATAATCTCCAGACTGTATGTGATGAACGACGAACTTGTATCAGCAGAGAACAAGGTTCGTGAATCCAGAAGGAACTTGAATTTGCCGCTCAAGGATCTGAAAACACTCCTAAAAAAGGAGCTAGATTCAAACAGGGCCAGGGAGCTCGCCGGCAGCCTGAGATTGAAGCCGTCTGCTCTTCAAGACAGAATAGCGATGCTTGGCGATGCGTTGACGCGAATCCATGAGACTGAGGCCGAATGCCGGTTGCCTGCGGCCACGTTGAAAAGGCTCGTGGTCCAGATCAGGAAGGGGAGTTACCAGGCCCAGGAAGCCAAAAACGAATTAATTAGAGCCAATCTCAGATTAGTGGTGAGTATAGCCAAGAAGTATACGAACCGTGGCCTTCAGTTCCTCGATCTGATTCAGGAAGGCAATATCGGTCTTATGAAGGCCGTAGAGAAATTCGAATACCACCGCGGCTACAAATTCAGCACATATGCTACGTGGTGGATACGACAGGCCATCACCAGGGCAATTGCAGACCAGGCCCGTACAATTCGGATTCCGGTGCATATGATCGAGACTATCAACAAGCTCATACGGACCTCGCGTTACCTCGTCCAGGAAATCGGCCGGGAGCCTACCCCCGAGGAGATAGCCGAGAGAATGGAGTTCCCTGTGGATAAGGTGCGAAAGGTCCTGAAAATAGCTAAGGAGCCTATTTCTCTGGAGACGCCCATCGGGGATGAAGAAGACAGCCATTTGGGGGATTTCATTGAGGACAAGAAGACATCGCAACCCACGGAAGCCGTGGTCAATATGTGTCTTAACGAACAGACCCGAAAGGTTCTGGCCACACTTACGCCCCGTGAAGAAAAGGTCTTGCGGATGCGCTTCGGCATAGGAGAAATGACCGACCATACCCTTGAAGAAGTGGGTCATGATTTTGCCGTAACAAGAGAGCGAATTAGACAGATTGAAGCAAAAGCACTGCGCAAGTTGCGGCATCCGAGTCGAAGCAAACGGTTGCGATCCTTTCTTGAGAATTGAATTCATATGGTCTCCAGGAGCGTGTCGAACTAATGACGATCTACTGCGGATCTAACTCGCTGACAACGTTGCCATGGTATTTTGTGTCACCCAAATCCGCCGCCAAATTTGGCTCAGTTTGAGAAAATGCCCGATTTGTGACGGCGGATTGACCACAGACGATGGACGATAGACCACGAAAACACATCGTCAATGGTCCGTGGTCCACGGTCAATCCACCGCCCCGTGTGCCCGATTTGACTGTATCTGACTGAACGGTTTCGAAAACTAAAGACGAGTAGGCGGTGGATTTGGGGCCATGTTTTTCCTTGACAAATAGAAGATTAGATTATTTAGTAAAAGATTACGTTCTATGGGCCCATAGCTCAGCTGGAAGAGCCACCGGCTCATAACCGGTCGGTCCCTGGTTCGAATCCAGGTGGGCCCATTTTTTCATTCGGGGTTTTTTTGAAGAATTCCATGAGACGCGACGGGATTCCATCCGGTTTGACCGTTCAACCTAACCCGTACTTGTTGTTCAGAGAGAATTCGTAGATTGGTCCCGCATGAAATGCTTTACCTTTTTGGGGGATCGTGAATAAGAATTCTATAGACTTTCAGATAATGTTTTTGGGAAGGCAGCAGGGAGGGGATAGTACCTGTTCGTACATCCCCGACCGATAACGCACCCAAAAGCTTTATCTGGAAGTCTATAACTGCCCAGGCCGAAAATCTGTGGCAATCTGCTGCGGAGCGCTTTAAAAGAGAAAGAGGGGGAGCACAAAATACTATTCACATATCAGGGGCAGGTGGCCAGATCATCTTCTGAGATTGAAGCTTTTCGGGATTGTCTTGATATCACCCGCGTTGCTTCAGCGGTTGGTAAAGCGCGTGTTATGGCCGAATTGTCCGCAAAGGTGCAT
>JAZDGK010000150.1:0-2665 GCA_043806955.1 Pseudomonadota bacterium
GATTTGTTGTGATTTGTGCTTGCCCTTGGAAGTGAGTTCGCCAAGAGCTTCGCGTTCTTCTTCGGAAAGCGTCACGATGTATTTCTTCATAGCCAATCCTCCAAGGTTGATTATGAAGAATACTTACCACGTTATTTACGACATTACAATGTTGACGTGGCACTAGTATCCCATTTCCTCATTGATCAGAACAACTGTAAACAGATCAATGTCATTCGGCTTTTTCAAAAGAATCAGCAGGGCGGCGCAAATTCTTTCAGGAGAATCGCAATCAATGCAAACCCCCGTCTCCGTACAGGGTGTCTTTCTTTTCAAGCGCATGGCATTGATCACTGCCGCCTGATGCCGGGTTCGATGGATGGCCAATTCTAAGGAATCTACAATTTTGTTGGTTCCGGCGGCGATAATCACCTTTTTTGGACCGGAACACGTGCCTGCCACTCTGTTCCCCCCCCCGTCCAAATTTACCAGAATACCTTCGGAGGTCAAGGCGTTTACGCTGCTGAGAAAAACATCCATGCCCCTTTGTTTCCTTTTCAGTTCCAATCTTCGCGCGGGATCTTCGTATGCATCATAGTGGTCGCAGACATAATTGCCTCTTTTCCGTAACGACTCCACGATTCCCAGCTCTTCCCGAAAGGTTACGGAACCACCGATTCCAACGGTTTCTTGCGGTTCGATACGTTCGATGATGAAATTCCTGGCTTTATCGGCTGTCTCAAAGAAGTAAGGATCAAAATTTTTCTTTTTCAATGCATCCAGGACCTTTGGTATTGTCTTTCGAATCCGATCTTTTTCAATTTGTATCATGTTTTCCCCCCTGTTCAGTTTTAAATGAATCGATTGCCCGAAACCGTACGCCGCTCCATAATCAAGGAGACGGATCCTTTGGTCAAGACGTTTTTTAAAGTCCATCAATCTTATTTCATGTTGACGCCACAATGCACAAGCTATCATGATTCAGCATACGATGGAATCTTTCAAGCCCAAAAAGGTTGGGGTGTAGTTATTGCAGTCCTAAGTGGCCATATGGTATAAGAAATCAAAATGTCCAGTCTGACTAGACAGACAAGGAGGATCATATGACAAGAGCCAATACAAAAACCAAAGACCCCTCCTGGCAATTGCAGGAGGCGAAGAGCCGTTTGAGTCAGGTTGTCGATCACGCGCTGCGGGAGGGACCGCAAACCATTACCTTGCGCGGCAAGCCCGCCGTGGTTGTGGTTTCCTTTGAGGAATTTCAAAACCTCACCCGTCCCTCCACATCCCTGCGCGAATTTTTCAGGCAATCCCCTCTCTATGACACGGAGCTCGATCTTGAGAGAAGCAAAGACGTGTCCCGAGAGGTTCCGCTATGAAATACCTTCTGGATACCTGCGTGATATCGGAACTGGTGAAGAAGGAACCCCATCCGGCGGTAATCCGTTGGATGGATGCTGGCGATGAGAGCAGGATGTATCTGAGCGTACTGAGCCTCGGAGAGCTCATCAAAGGGATCGCCAAGCTGCCGGACGATGAGAAAAGAGAAAAACTGCAATTATGGGTCAGCAATGATCTTGCGCTGCGATTCGGACAGCGCCTTGTGGAGATCGACGCGGAAATTGCCTGGGCCTGGGGTACACTACTGGGCGAGGCGGAGAAGCGAGGGAGAAACTGCCCGTGGTCGATAGCCTGATCGCCGTTTCGGCCAGTGTCCACGACCTCGTCGTTGTGACACGCAATGTGCAAGACATTGCGCGTTGTCAGGCAAAAGTCTTTAATCCCTGGGAAAGTCAAACGGATCGATAACGAAAAGGCGGGGAGCGTGAACGATGTCATTGCATCCCAGTTTGGTCCTTGACCGTGTTGTCCGTGAATATCGGGAATACCTGTGAATATTTTAAAAAATTAAATCTCCACCCGAGGCCGGTTTCAGTGGCCCATAAGACGCATCCCTCCATCCACTGGCAAGATCGCTGCCGTAACCATTGCAGCATCATCGGACGCCAGGTAAAGGGCCGCACGGGCAATGTCCTCGGGCTCTCCGATTCGTCCGATGGGAACGCGCGTCCTATACCGGGCTATTTTATCCGGAGTTGAGGTATCAACCATTGGCGTTCTCGTGGGCCCGGGGCAAATGCAATTTACGCGTATCTTTTGTCCAGCATGATCCATCGCCATAGCCTCAGTCAAGGTAATAACGCCGCCTTTCGATGCACAGTAGGCAGCCCGTCCAGCCTGGCCGCTGATACCCGACCGTGCCGCTATGTTTATTATCACTCCGCCTCCCCGTTTAATCATCACGGGAATAGCCAGGCGCGATACTACAAATACACCCTTCAAATTTGTGTCGATGGTTCGATCCCAGGCCTCTTCTGTTATTTCGGTGATGCTGCCGTTGGTCCTGATGCCGGCACTGTTAATCACAATGTCCAGCCCACCGAAATTCCTGACAGCCTCCTCCAGCACAACTTCCATCTGTTTGAAGTTCCCTACGTCTCCGGCATGAAAGCGGGCATTGCCTCCGCTTTTATGTATCATCTCCAGCGTCTCTCGACCCTTCGCCTCCGTTTTCGAAGTACCCATCACCGCTGCACCTTCGCTGGCAAAAAGCACAGCGATTGCTTGACCCAAGCCGGAACCGAAACCGGTAATAATAGCGACTTTGTCTTTCAATTTCATCTTT
>JAZDGK010000151.1:0-22986 GCA_043806955.1 Pseudomonadota bacterium
AGGATGCGTTACGAAATAACTGTGACATCTTGCTAGTCTTTTGGGCCGTATTCTGCGTTGCTTAAGGGGTCACATACTTCAGTATGCTCGCCCCTTAAGCAGCCTTGAATACAGCCCAAAATCCGGCGCAATCTTGTAACACTTATTTCGTAACGCATCCTTAGAAGGTTCCATCATACCATCTTAGGATCAATGTCCAATGTCCAATGTTCAATGCTCAATGCTCAATAACCAATTTCCAAATTAGGAGCAAATTCCTTGGACATTGAACATCGAGGAACATCGAGTATTGGGCATTCGATGTTGGGAATTGACCTATGCACGGTATATTAGCATGTTCCGCATCCTTTAGTTAGGCTTGCAGCCATCAGCGGTCAGCCCGTCAGAAAAACAAGAAAACAAACACCATCTTACGCTGAAAGCTGAAAGCCGGGTGCCGACTGCCCCATCTGGAAACCTAAGGTTTCCAGATGGCAACCGACTATACAAGAGGCATTCTGTTATAAGATTTTGTCGACCAATGCAAGCAAAAAGTTTAATTTCCAGGAGCCTGTCGGACTTCGGGCCTGTCACAAAGTAACTTGAGCATTCTGAGCGTCGATCCATCCCGTCCGGCTGCGTTGCTCGTCGGTTGCATACTCGCGGGTATGCGCCCTCCTCGCGTCTTGCCGGACGGGCGCCTCAGCACTCGGAATTGCACAACTTATTCCGTGACAGATCCTTATGGCTTGCTCAGGGGATCGTCACGAGGAAAACGGAAGGACGAGAACAAATACTCGCGAATTTGAGGCGCATAGTGTTGCTACCCAACGAAAATTCGGGGATATTTGGGCCGTCCTGACGTTTTTCCGCAGTAGATCGTCCTAATGGCTTGCTCAGAAATTAATTGGCATTTTAGGCGCTCAGATTTAGGTCAGATTTGTTCGATCCGAGACTGCAAAAACGGAGGAATAGTCGTTCTATTTCGAGGATTTTGCAGTTGAGGATCGGACGAATCCGGCCTGAAGCTGTGATGCATAAAGAGCCAAGTTATTTCTGAGCAGGCCCTAAGTCCGACAGGCTCCCAGCCCATGATGATTGACATTCTTCAGCTTATAATATTATAGTAAATTCCCATTAAAATGTAATATACCTTCCCCCCTGCCCTATGAAAAGAAAAGCAGCATTGTTGGCCCTCATTTCGGCCTTCTTTCTCATTTTTCCGCCCGGCAGGCATTCTGTTGCCGCTCCCAGAATTGCATTTCAGGATCTGGGCCCCGGGCTTTGGATGGCGAAAGTTGATGTGCATGAGGGCAAGACCGTCGTTGATACTCTTGTACTGGTAAAAATAGACCCGAGTAGAAACAGAATCCGGATTATTCATGATAAGAATATCAAAACCATTGAGGAATGGCAAAAGGTCACCGGAGCAAGTGTCATCTTTAACGGAAGCTATT
Source organism: Pseudomonadota bacterium (assembly GCA_043806955.1). Classification (GTDB taxonomy): domain Bacteria; phylum Desulfobacterota; class QYQD01; order QYQD01; family JAZDGK01; genus JAZDGK01. The sequence goes on from JAZDGK010000151.1 coordinate 1,437, forward strand.
TCCGTGAAAATTTTGAGCCATGCGCCTTGGTTCTCAGCGACGGACAATCTAAAGGTCCGAAGTATAACCGGTATATGAAAGGTATGTTTGTAGCGGAGCCCAAAAGGGCCGATTTGCCACGAGCTGCAATTCTCGATTTGACCAGAATGACTTATATCCCGAAGAACTCGGCCTGGGAACAGGGATTGCAATCGTTTCCGGTATTGCTGGATCCGCAGGGTCATATACGTGTGGATTCAAGCGATCTCAAGGCCAGCCGAACGGCGATCTGCACAACCAGGGACGATTGCATTCTGGTAGTACATACCGAAGAAGCCTATTTTACGCTCCATGCACTCGCTGCATTTTTGAAGAAGCTTCAATTAAACATAGAAACCGCTCTTAATCTGGATGGGGGCATAGCCGCTGAATTATGCGTCAAGACGGGGAATCTGGCTTATTCCCATTATGGATATCAGATCTCAAATTACACTTCCGGCAATTTTGGTCTGAAAGGAATTCAGAGCAGGATTCCGATGGTAGTCGGAGTCTTCCCGCGTTAATCTGAAACGACTGGTGCTCTTTAGTCACTAAGCCATAAGATTAACAACATTTTTGGCAAGATATTTTTCACTGCGTTCGGAAAGTCTTTACAGCAAAGCGTTTGCAGAGATTTTGTTCTGAGAGTTCAAAGTTCAGGGTTGAACCGTGAACCATGAACCGTGAACTCTTTGGTTCCGGCTTTGCCGGGTTAGGGATCCGAAAAATGCTAACATACTGCGCATAGGTCAATTCCCAATATGGAATGTCCAATACTCAACGTCCAAGGTGTTTGCTCCTAATTGGAAATTGGTTATTGAGCATTGAACATTGGAAATTGATCCTGAAATGGTATGGTTGAAACTCATGAGTCCCTTATGCAGAACGAGGTATTACAGGCAATTTATCAGCGGCGAAGTATCAGAGAGTTCAGCGCTCAGGCCGTAGGAGACGAGCTTCTGCGTGAGGTGCTCAAGGCGGCCAGTTGGGCGCCTTCAGGTCTGAATAACCAGCCATGGCGGTTTGCAGTTATTCGGGATTCGAAGGTCAGGGCACAGATGGCTCAACTGACGCGATACGGGGCTGTCATAGAGAATGCGCCTGTTGCGATAGGGGTGTTTCTGGACCGAGATGTAGTGTATAACGAGACCAAAGACATCCAGGCCGTGGGCGCATCTTTGCAGAACATGCTCCTCGCCGCGCACGCCCAGGGTCTTGGGGCGGTCTGGCTTGGAGAAATCCTTAAGAACAGGGAAAAGGTGCTTAAGATCCTTTCACTCCCGCCGAACCTTGAACTTATGGCCATTGTAGCAATGGGGCATCCCGCCCATCACAATCAGACGTCCCAGCGAAAAAGCCTGGAGGAATTAATAGTAAAAGAAATATGATGAATTCGTGAAAAGTCGTCACTCCGGTGAAAACCGGAGTTCATATCCCCCGTAACTACTTGAATAGACTGGATTCCGGCTTCCGCCGGAATGACAAAAAGCAGTACTTTTCGACTGTTTGCGAGCTCATCAAATATAGATTACGCGGATTGACTGAACTCGAAAGAATCTGCGTCCTTCGGTCTCAAATAAAGAGGAGGAAATTATGTGCTTGAGAAGAAATACGCTTGGTGTCTTGCTTTTGTTGTTACTCTCTTGCCCTGTGCTTCTAACTGCCTGCTCCACGCTGAAACTATCCGCGCTGACGGAAGGCATGGCCGCCGAACCAGCCGCTCAGCCGGAAGCAGGTCCTTCGTCCAAATACTATGATTTTGACGATGTTCTGATACCACCCGGCCTCGATTTCGATGCGGCCAAGTCTACCGTCATAAATACCTCCGTCTTTACCGGAGGGGCGCTGGTTCTCAGCGGACGCCTCGACCCTGCTTTCCTGGCTGATTTTTTCGTAAACAACATGGCCAAGGACAATTGGCAACTGAAAACTATGGTCAAATACAGCAGCACGATCCTGACATTCGAAAAACCGAATAAGGGATGTGTAATTACGATCGACCCGGGGACATTCAATACGGTGGTCAGGGTCTGGGTAATGGTCGCAAAAGAGACGCACAAGACCCCGGTTGTTATTCCCAACCAGCCGGCATCGTAATCGTTCACCATTGACTGTTCACAGTTCACCGAAAGAGACGCCTTTCGCGGACAATGTGGGGGGAAATTTGCGTGTACCAGCCTGTCCTTTCTTTCAAGAAAATCCTTCTCGGTGTAACCGGTGGCATAGCGGCATACAAGGCCGCTGAGCTCGTGCGGGAACTTTGTCGGCAACAGGCCGCCGTAAAAGTGGTCATGACTGAAAACGCCACCCGGTTCGTCGGCCCTGTTACGTTTCAGGCTCTTTCCCGCAATCCCGTCTATGTTGACCTTTTTTCGGCAGAAACGAGTACGGCGCCTCATATTGACCTGGCACGGGAACCGGACGTGATCATCGTGGCCCCTGCCACGGCCGATTTCATCGGGAAAATCGCAAACGGCATTGCCGATGACCTCCTGACGACCATCATCCTTGCAGCAAGGAAGCCGATCCTGGTCTGCCCGGCGATGAACAGTGATATGTACGACAGCCCGGCTCTAAGGGCTAACCTGGAACGAATTCGAGGTTATGGCTGCCAGGTCGTGGAGCCGGGAATCGGTCCGCTGGCCTGCGGTGATGACGGACCTGGACGTCTGGCAGAGATTTCGGTTATTTGCGAGTCGGCCGGAACTGTTCTGGAAGCAAAAGATCTGCGCGGGGAGCATGTTTTGATTACGGCCGGACCAACACAGGAGCCGATCGATCCCGTTCGCTTCATTTCGAATCGTTCATCGGGCAAAATGGGTTTTAATCTTGCCCGTGTTGCCAGACGGCGCGGGGCAAAAGTCACGCTTGTGAGCGGGCCCACCGATCTGCCGAGACCATGGGATGTGGAATTCCATTCCGTAAGCACCGCCTCTGAAATGTATGATGCCGTCAGGTCCTGTTTTGAACATGCTACCATCGTGATTAAGACGGCAGCAGTGGGAGACTACAAATTGGAGTCCCCCCTGAAGCAAAAAATCAAGAAGAAGGGTGCCGGGCTCAATCTGGAGCTGATTCCCAATATTGATATTCTGAAAGAGCTGGGCAGGATAAAGAAGACTCAATTGCTTGTCGGTTTTGCAGCGGAAACGCGATATGATGAAAAGGAAGCCCGAAGAAAACTGGCTGACAAAAATCTCGATATGATCGTGGTAAATGAAATCGCCAACCCCGGAGTGGGGTTTGGATGCGATACAAATCAGGTCAAGATCATCGTTGCGGGCGGAGGCATAATAGATTCCCCTCTGGCCGGCAAAGAAGAGATATCGTACCTGATCCTGGATAAAATCATCGAATTCAAGAACAAGTAGCTGAAGGCTTGAATCCGGAAACGGCAGTTTCCGGATGAAAACTCTGGGGTGACTCCTTAATGGATTCTTCAAAGACATCCAACGATCGTGTTTCCGGAATTCTCGCACAATATGCAGACTATCTCCGGTTCAGGAAATCGATAGGACTCGATTTTCTTCTTTGCAGCCGTTCATCCGCACCTGCGGCAGCCGAGACTGTTGCAGCGGACGTCGAACGCCCGGCCGAGATGGTGCAGCCCTCTCCGGGTGTGCAATCGTTTTGCCTTGAAGACGTTTTTCAAGAAATGGGAGACTGCAAAAGGTGCGGCCTTCACAGGACGCGTACTCATCTCGTTTTTGGCGCCGGAGATCGAAATGCTGAACTGGTCTTTGTCGGCGAGGGGCCTGGGCAGGAAGAAGACCTCCAGGGCGAGCCGTTTGTCGGCGCTGCCGGACAGCTTTTGAATCGCATTATCGCAGCGATCGATCTCAAACGCGAAGACGTCTATATCTGCAACGTCGTCAAATGCCGCCCGCCGGGAAACCGAACGCCGGAACGGGATGAAATAGAAAAATGCAAGCCGTTTCTCTTAAAGCAGCTCGAAATCATACAACCAAAGCTCATCTGTACACTGGGTTCAGTTGCTGCCCGGGCATTGCTCGGCCTTGCAAAGCCGCTTTCGACGCTCAGAGGCCGTTTTTATGATTTTAATGGTGCAAAGCTGATGCCGACTTACCATCCGGCTTACCTCCTTCGCAATCCGTCAAAAAAACGCGATGTTTGGACAGATATGCAAATGGTGCAGCAGGAATACGCTAAGGGCTTGCTCAGAAATAAATTGGCATTTTAGGCGCTCAGATTTAGGTCGGATTTGTTCGATCCGAGGCTGCAAAACCAGAGGTGCCTGTCGGACTTACGATGATCTACTGCGGAAAGTGGGATGACGGCCCAAATATCCCCGAATTTTCGTTGCATAGCAACACTATGCGCCTCAAATTCGTGAATATTTGGTCTCGTCCTCCACTTCCCTCGCGACGATCTCCTAAGTCCGACAGGCTCCTTGGAATAGTCGTTCTATTTCGAGGATTTTGCAGTTGAGGATCGGACGAAGCTGGCCTGAAGCTGTGATGCATAAAGAGCCGAGTTATTTCTGAGCAAGCCCTAAGCGAAATCGAATGAGGAGACTTGTTTTATGGACGTAATGGAGCTGATTGAAAGAGAGCAGATGAGAGGCGATTTGCCGGATTTTAGACCCGGCGACAAGGTCAAGGTACACGTTAAGATAAAAGAGGGCGAAGAAAAGGAACGCGTGCAGGTATTCGAGGGCGTCATCCTACGCAAACGCAACGGACTGAGCGGGGCGACCTTTACAGTCAGAAAAGTTTCCTATGGTGTTGGAGTAGAGCGGACTTTTCCGCTGCATTCGCCTCGGCTCGACCATATTGAAATCATTACCAGAGGTAAAGTGCGGCGCGCAAAACTCTACTATCTTCGTAAGCTTAAGGGCAAAGCCGCTCGTATCAAAGAGTTACGGCAGGATTAGTCTTGCTGAAGTTAAACTTCCCGAAAGAAGACTCTCGTTTCATCGAGAGGAGTCTTTCCCGGCAAGGGCTGAGATACATAGCCGGGGTAGATGAGGCAGGTCGAGGGCCCCTTGCTGGACCGGTTGTAGCTGCGGCAGTGATACTGCCCTTTCAGGGGGATTTGGACTGCATAGCCGATTCTAAGGTTTTATCTCCACGCCGGCGAGAAGCCTGCGATGAAATAATTCGCCGCCACGCCGTTGCTATTGGTATCGGCGTGGTGGATGCAGAGGATATCGACAGGATCAACATCCTCCAGTCGACAATAAAGGCCATGCAACTGGCCATCTCTCAGTTGAGTCCCGAGCCGGATTTCATTTTGATAGACGGCAATATGCCGGTGCCGGCTTCCGTACCCCAACAGACGGTTCCAGGCGGTGATGCGCGCAGTATCTCGATCGGTGCGGCATCCATCATCGCCAAGGTACATCGCGACTGCCTCATGGAAGCTTATCATCTTCAGTATCCTCTTTATAATTTCAGCACACATAAGGGATATGCCACAAAAGAGCATCTCGAGGCCATTAGAAAACATGGACACTGCCCTCTTCATAGACGAACTTTCCGTGGCGTAAAAGAGTACCTCACTGGTGACTCCCCTCGCCTCTTCCCTCCGGATATTTCGAAACAAACGGAATCACTTGACCTGTTCGAGTTCAAGAAACAGGATGGATAGGATCCGTTTCGGAAAAAAAGGAGAGGAGCTGGCGGCTGACTTCCTGAAAAAAGCGGGCTATGACATTCTGGAAACGAACTATCGTTCCCGCCTGGGAGAAATTGACATTGTTGCAGAACAAGACGGCACCCTGGTTTTTGTAGAGGTCAAGGCCCGGTCTTCCCTCAAGTATGGAGACCCCAAAGCCGCCCTCACCGACCGCAAGAAGAGACAAATATCCAAGACTGCCCTCGAATTCATCAACAAAAAAGGGCTTTCCGGTTGCAGGGCCCGTTTCGACGTCGTTGCTATTCAATTCAAAGATGGCAAGCCCTGCTTCGAACTCGTCAGGAATGCCTTTGATCTTGCATATTGATCCGAATAGGACGCAGCGCAGCTAAGCCGCAACCAAAAGACAATACTTCACCACGAAGGACGACACGAAGAAAAACTCTGTCTTGTCCCCCTGTTTCGCATAAGCTGCAGGCATTCGACGGCGGACGAGAATCACTGATGAATTTCTATCGCCCGACGCGGTCTGAAGCCCGCGGCTACAGATGCCAATTTGTTGGGTCTCACTCCGTTCAACCCAACCTACGTGTTGCTTCAGCGGAGAATTGGTGGGTTGGGTTGAGTAAGGCCAAACCCAACAAAGATTGGTTCCTCCTGAAACACCGCAACTTTTGTGCGGGTCGTAGATAAAGAGTCTAACCCGAATCCGCCGTCAAATCTTATGAGGTTTAAGTAAGTGTGTGATCTGTGGCGGCGGATTGACGATAGACGATGGACGATGGACGATGCACCACGAAAACACATCGTCTATGGTCCGCGGTCCATGGTCAATCCACCGCCCGTATGCCCGATTTGACTGCATCTGACTCAACGACTTCGATATGCAAGACGATCAGGCGGTGGATTTGGGCTAACCGCACAGGTTGAAATATTTTGTAAATTACAAGAAACTATCGCCAACGGCGCCCTGTCGTTCTTTTCCGTGTTTTAGCGCCCTTGTAGCTAAGGCTGTTATGGTAAATAGGTATTATCAAGACAAATCACCAAGCGATCTGCTGAAATCCGATCCACGCGAGGCCCGTCGTTTTTTAGACAGCATTCCTCTACCCGAAAGGGTTCAGTTCATAATGCTGGCTACAGCCAAAGAACGCCAGGAGCTTGTGCTTCTTTCCAGCAACTCCGATCAGTTGGTCTCTCTTTTCCCGACCGAAGAGTTTTTTCTCACCATAAAGGAAATCGGGGCCTATGACGCACTCTCGCTCATCAGTCTTGCAAGTCCTGAACAGCTCCAGTTTGCAATTGATATAGACTGGTGGAAAAAGGACGCTCTGGACCCCGAGAAGGCATTCGAATGGCTCCAGGTTCTTTTCGCCTGCGGTGAAGACAGGGTGGCATCGTGGCTCAACTCAGTCGATTGCGATCTGCTGGTGACCGTCTTCAAAGACTTTGTCGCCGTCTTCAAACTGGACGAGGAGGAGGACAGACTCGAGCAGATATGTGACTTTCCGTCCTTCAGCGTCGACGGGTATTACTTTATCCGGTTCAAAAGGCCGGGTATTCAGGAAATCGTCGGCCGCCTGGTCGAAATCCTTCGAGAGATTAATCCCAAGCTTTATTTCGATCTGATGGAATCAATAATATGGGATATACAGGCTGAAAAGCAGGAGGACGCTTACAGGTGGCGCGGGGAGAGACTCTCCGATTTTGGAGTCCCGACATTTCATGAAGCGCTGGAAATATATAAGGCGCCTGCGATTCGGATCGTTGATAAGGTCGCGCCTTCAAGCCTCCGGATTCCAGTGGATGATGGGTCGGAGGAGGAAGGCATCGTGCCGGTTTTCCCTCTTGCCGTCAACGATCAGCCCGTTTTTCTCCTTCAGACCCTGGAGGCCCTGACGAACGATCCGTTTCTCGACATAGTAAGGCGCCAATGGGCCCAGGTGTGCAATTATGTGGTCGTGGCCGATATCGGCGATTTCGACAACCTCAGAGACGTAAGGAAGAGCGTGCAGAAGGCTTCCCGGTATCTGAATATCGGGCTCCAGTTCATAAGCCGGGAACGACCGGAAAAAGCAAAAGAGTTGATAAAGACCGTCCCCTTGGTAGAAATCTTTCGTTTCGGGTTTGATCAGGCTGCGGCCCTAAAAAGAAAAGGCTTGTCCATTATTAGAAACGGACACGTGGCCAAAGATCTTTCCCCGGCCGACGAGCCTTGGCGTTCGGTTCTCGATGGGGTGACCGGCAAATATCCGTTGTACTACGATCCGGCAAATCCGGATAAAGAAACCGGCGAAGAATTTCGAGATTTCGCAAGACTCGATGAAATCAGGGAAACGGAAGAAAAGCTGGGCGAAACCGAATTGGTTGCGGCATTATTTCACAGCAGGTTTCCTGACTTCGTGGATACGCTCCGCAACCTCTCTCTGAAAGCCGGCAATTTGTTCTCTCCAGTGGACATAACCTGGAGTGTTATGCTCTTCACCGCTTTCGGACAAGGACTGTTGCACAAGAACGCCCGGTTCCGGCCCATCACTCCTGAAGAATTGAACGCCATTTTTCCCTTGCTGTGGAAGAGCGGCAAGACCGGGAAAGCAAGGAAACTCTCTCGGGCCGTGACCAAAGGAATCGAAAACATTCTGCTTGAAGGATATGATATCCCTCAAGCAGACAGGGAGCGCATCTATCGTTTCCTGTCGGCCTTTTACAAGCGAATCGAAGAGGAGATGGGAGCGTTGTCAGCCCCGATCGATCCCAGATTCATCCGTATCTTACTCGTCGATATGTAAGGACAATCAACATTTGATTGCATTCTTCTCTGCGTTCTCAGCGTGCTCTGCGGTGAACCCGAATCCGCCGTCAAATCTTATGAGGTTTAAGTAAGTGTGTGATCTGTGGAGGCGGATTGACGATGGACGATGGACCACGAAAACACATCGTCTATGGTCCGCGGTCCATGGTCAATCCACCGCCCGTATGCTCGATTTGACTGCATCTGACTCAACGACTTCGATATGCAAGACGATCAGGCGGTGGATTCTGGTGAATACATTTCCTTGATTTTTTGGACCCCTGCAATATAATGGCGGGATTTGGGGGGAAAGATGCCTAGCAAAGTCCGCTCTATTGTGATCTCCGGCAACGGCGCCAATTGCGAGATGGAGATGGCTCATGCCTGCAGCCTGGCGGGATCGGATATTGTCGATATCGTACACATAAGTGACATCATCTACGGTGAAAAGCGTCTTGACGATTATCATTTCCTGAATCTGCCCGGTGGTTTTCTAGACGGCGATGATCTGGGGGCTGCTCAAGCCGGGGCTAATCGCTTCCGCTACGCAACAGTCAAAGGAACGGGAGAACGTCTCCTCGATCAACTGCTTCGGTTCATTAATGCTGGAAAACTTGTACTCGGAGTGTGCAACGGGTTTCAATTGATGGTCAAACTCGGACTGCTTCCCGGATTCGATGGGGATTACAAACGGCGTGCCGTCACCCTCACTAATAACGACTCAGGACGCTTCGAGGACCGATGGGTTCACCTTGAATCCAACGGTGAATCGCCCTGTATCTTCACGGCAGGACTTTCCAGTCTTTTTCTTCCCGTAAGGCACGGCGAGGGAAAATTTATCACCGGCGATGAATCCGTATTGGAAAGACTCCAAAAGGAAGCGCTTATTGTGCTTCAATACACCCTGCCGGACAGGCGGCCCACAATGGAGTATCCTCATAATCCTAACGGCTCGGTGAATGCAATTGCCGGTATTTGCGACCCGACAGGGCGGGTGTTCGGGCTCATGCCCCATCCCGAGGCATATCTTCATTATACCAACCATCCTTGCTGGACGAGAGAAGCGCTGCCGGAAGAGGGCCAGGGACTTGCCTTTTTCAGGAATGCGGTCGCGTTTGTTCGGGAACATCTCTGATTTTTAAGGCCCTCGAAGCTGTATAGTAGTCTTTTGCACGTTTATGAAGAAACAACAGTGAACAGATACCGAGTGCCTCTCGTACAATGCTTTGATTGATCAACTGGCCTTATTTCGATTACTCACCGGACTTCGCCGCACCATGCTATGGATAGTGATATCACTGGCCATATCGTCCATAGCCACGTTCTTCATATCCCCAATGATTCTGGCAATTCTGCAGGAGCATCTTCACCAGGAGCTCGCCTATTTTGCGATTTCAGAACCATTTTTCGGCAGACTGAAACTCTCCCTGGCCGCAAGCTTGTTTGCTCTTGCCCCGGTCATGATTGTCCTGTTCTGGCGGACACTGGCGGCGCCTTTCGGTCTATCAAGACGGGCCGGGTGTGTGTTTGTACCCCTGGCAATTCTTCTCTTTTACTCCGGCGCTGCCTTCTGCTATTTTCTGACTCTTCCTTTTGGGGTGGAGTTTCTCCTCGGGTATCAGAGTGCCCATGTGAAGGCGGTCATCTCTCTCGATCGATTCCTGACTTTCTGTTTTGCATTCATACTTGCCTTCGCCGTCATGTTTGAACTTCCGCTGGCCATGATATTTTCAGTCAGAATAAAGTTGTGTTCCGCCGATTTCTTTAAGCGATACCGGCGGTACGCCCTGCTGCTGGTCGCTGTTGTTTCGGCTATAGCTACTCCTACCCCCGACGTTTTTAATATGATGCTCATGATGGCGCCGCTCTATGCCCTCTACGAACTGGGGATTCTGGCCATGAGAGTCATGGGACTTTGACGAATGCGAAATGAAAGCGAGTTCCGGGTTACGTGTTGCGGGTTAAGAAATAAAAGGTTTAATACTCATAACTCATAACTCGCAACTCGCAACCCGAAATCGGCCTATGTATATCGACAGCCACGCTCATCTTGATTTTCCGGATTACGATTCAGACCGGGAGCTCGTAGTCCAACGTGCAAAAGATGCCGGTGTAGAGCGGATTATTACCATCGGCACGAATCTCGATGCCTCGTTCAAGGCGATACAGATTGCTGCATGGTTTCCGGAGGTTTTTGCCGCTGTGGGGATACATCCGCATGATGCCAAGACGGCCACCCACGAGACGTATGAGACCCTAATGAGTCTCGCCGCGGCAGAGAAGGTCGTTGCCATCGGCGAGACCGGTCTGGATTTCTTTAAAGAGTATTCAAGACGTGACGAACAGGAGATAGTCTTCAGGAAGCATATCGGCCTGGCTAAAGAAGTGAATTTGCCGCTCATAATTCATGATCGTGACGCTCACGACGCTGTATTGAGAATACTTCGGGAAGAGAACGCAAGGGATACCGGCGGTGTCTTTCATTGCTTTGCCGGTGATTATGCCTTTGCCGGGAAATGCCTCGATTTAGGTTTTTATATCTCTTTTACAGGCGTAATTACCTTTCCCAAAGCCGCTTCGTTGCGGGAGGTTGCTGAAAAGGCGCCCCTCGACCGTTTGCTTATCGAAACCGATTCGCCCTTCCTCTCACCGGTCCCTTACCGTGGCAGGCGAAACGAGCCGGCATACGTGGGGAACGTTGCGAAAATGATTGCAGAAATAAGAAAAGTCCCTGTTGAAGAGATTGCCAGATGCACAAGAGAGAATGCCGAGGCCCTTTTCAGACTTCCTGTCCTTTAGTCCTGGCCTCAGGCTCACCCAGGAGACTGGAGTTTTTACGGAATCTCGGTCTTGAATTCCGCGTTGTTTCCAGCGACGTACCGGAACCCCCGTTTGACGGCGAGGACCCGGCTGCTTATGCCCTGTCCATGGCCGAAAGCAAGGGGGTTTTCGTCGCCGCAATGCATCCAGAGACCTGGATAGTCAGCGCCGATACGATCGTGGTTACGGACAGGCAAGTCCTGGGCAAGCCGAAAACGTCCGAAGAGGCTGCTTCAATGCTTCAATCTTTATCGGGACGCTGGCACGAAGTGATATCGGCGTTCTGTATCATGAACCAGAGCCGGAGGAAGTCTTACGGGAAGTCCGTCCAAAGCCGGGTCAAATTCAAGAAGCTCACTGCAGCCGAGATAAAAAGCTACGTGGCCACGGGTGAATGCATGGATAAAGCCGGAGCGTATGCGGTCCAGGGAATGGGCGCGTTCATGATTGAAAAAATCCAGGGTTCCTACACCAATGTCATCGGGCTCCCCTTATGCGAGCTTGTGGACGGTCTACTCTACTTCGGGATCATAACGCCGGTTTTTCCTGGATAGCCGAGACGGCCGTTTGCGACTGCAGCGAACCCTAGGCGTCCCGCCTGTCCGATTATCAGTTCCCGGACAGAAACTGGTCTAAGCTTATGCTTTCAGAAAACATCAATGCCATAAAAAAACGGATTGAGGAAGCATCGAGACGCTCGGGGCGGGAGATCTCAAGTGTCAAACTACTCGCTGCGACCAAGTCCATTCCTGTCCCGGTCTTAAAAGAAGCCATTTCCCTTGGACTGGGCCTCTTTGGAGAGAACTATATCCAGGAGGCGCGGAAGAAAATTGAGGAAATGGGCCGAGCAGTTTCCTGGCATTTCATAGGACGCCTTCAGACGAACAAAGCCAAGTACGCCGTCCGGCTTTTCGACCTCATCCATTCCCTGGATGGTGAAGATCTGGCCCTCGAGCTAAACAGGCGAGCCGCGGCCATTCCCAGGATTCTTCCGGTTTTGATCGAAGTCAACCTGGGTGCCGAGACGGCAAAGGGAGGAATCGCACCCCGGGAAATCTGTGCGTTTCTCGGACGTTTGAGCGGTCTCTCCAGTATTTCCGTCCGAGGCCTCATGACCATGCCACCCTGTTTCGATGATCCGGAAAGGGCCCGGCCGCATTTTCGAAAGCTCCGCGAGATTAGAGACGACATCCGGGCAGAATTCCCCGGCATGAACCTCTCTGAGCTTTCCATGGGTATGACCGGGGATTTCGAAGCGGCCATCGAAGAAGGGGCAACTATAATTCGAGTCGGCACAGCCCTGTTCGGACCGAGATCTCAATAGCCAGAAATTGCTTTCAGCCTCCTAGCCACTTAGAATTATCAATCATACCATTATATAGACTTTCAGATAATGTTTTTGGGAAGGCAGCAGGGAGGGGATAGTACCTGTTCGTACATCCCCGACCGATAACGTACCCAAAAGCTTTATCTGGAAGTCTATAGGATCAATTTCCAATATTCAATGCTCGATAACCAATTTCCAACTGGGAGCAAATTCCTTGGACATTGATGAGTTCGTAAAAAGTCGAAAAGTACTGCTTTCTGTCATTCCGGCCCCGTATCAAGTACGGGGTAAACTCCAGCCGGAATCCAGTATATTCAAGTAGTTACAAAGGGCCTGGACTCCGGTTTTCACCGGAGTGACGACTTTTTACGAATCCATCAACAGTAAACTCACATGAATCTGGAATTCAAGAAATCAGAAAAATACGATGGCTGAACTTGAGATTTCTTCCCGGAGAAGTACGCAGAAAAGCACGCATTCTCAATTAGGTCAGGCACTTCCTGTTGATTCGTAGTTGCCTCTCTTTCCGGGGTCCTCGAGTTCCTGATTGTCAAGGTATTTGATTAACCTGGATAAATTTGTTACTATTCAATTGGTTAGAGTAGGTCCGATGGTCGCTCGTTCCCTATACGGGAACGGGAGGAAAGTCCGAACTCCGCAGGGCAGGGTGGTCCCTAACAGGGACTGGGGGCGACCCTAAGGAAAGTGCCACAGAAAACATACCGCCCCGTGAGATGGCGGCAAACCCGTCTCATGCGGTAAGGGTGAAAAGGCGAGGTAAGAGCTCACCGCTCTGGTGGTGACATCAGGGGCAGGGTAAACCCCACCCGGAGCAAGACCAAATAGAGGAACGTTCGAGGGCGGCCCGTCCGAGGTTCCCGGGTAGGTTGCTAGAGGCGTCCGAGCAATCGGCGTCCCAGAGGAATGATCATCGTCCGCCTCCCGGCGGATAACAGAATTCGGCTTATGACCTGCTCTAACTTTAATATATTCAATCTGGAACTCAGGAAATCAGGAAAAGAACAACAAAGATCACAGCCGAGGGCGGCTGTGCCACACAAAATATTCCGAACTCCGGGTTTCAAGCAACGCGTAACTCGCGACTCGGAACCCGAAACTCTTAATTATGAGCAATGCAGCAATCATAACAGCGGCAGGGCAGGGAATCCGCATGGGCCTGCCGGTTGCAAAGCAGTTTTTGCCTGTCCTCGAAAAGCCGCTTCTCTGGCATACTATCAGCGTCTTTGAAACCTGTCCGGTTATAGACGACATCATTTTAGTCTTGCCTCCGGATATGGTTGAGACGGGAAGAATGCAATTTCCGTCCGAGTTCAAAAAGATAAAAGCTGTTGCAGCGGGCGGGAAGACCAGACAGGAATCAGTCCGGAATGGACTGGCCGAAGTGTCCGGTGAATCCGTGATCGTGGCCGTGCATGACGGCGTACGTCCACTGGTCGATCACGAGCTCATAATCCGGACCATAAATCTTGCAAAAGAGAAAGGGGCGGCAATTCCGGCTGTTCCGGCGGGTGATACCCTGAAGAGCGTATCGGAGGGCGGCCTTATTGCGAGAACTCTTGATCGTACCGGAATCTACTGCGCACAAACGCCTCAGTGCTTTCGGCTGAACCTTTTGAAAAAGGCGTTTTCGCAAGCGGCCCAAGATGGTACTTTCTCCACGGATGAAGCTCAACTTTTAGAACGAATTGGAGAGGCCGTCTATATCTCTCACGGAGACCCTTTAAATATAAAAATTACCACACCGTCCGACCTGAAAATAGCAGAAATCCTGTTGAAAGCAAGATATGACGCAAACAGCTAATAGAGTGGGTTTCGGATATGACGTGCACCGGCTGGTGCAGGGCAGGAAGTTGTTCGTCGGGGGCGTACAGATCCCGTTTGAAAAAGGTCTCCTCGGTCATTCCGATGCCGATGTTCTGATTCACGCCCTGTGCGACGCCCTGCTCGGCGCGGCAGGCGAAGGCGACATTGGAAAGCACTTCCCGGATCACGACATTCGCTACAAGGACATAGCCAGCCTGAAACTGCTCGACGAAGTCATGCGTCTTGTTCGCCGAAAGCATCTCCATGTCCTCAACGCAGACCTGACCCTCGTGGCCGAGGAGCCCAAAATTGGCAAATTCATCCCGCAAATGACCGAAAATATCAGCAGCTCCCTCGGGACATACCCGGTATTCATAAATATCAAAGCCACCACCACCGAAGGTCTGGGCATCACCGGACGAGGTGAGGCCATGGCTGCCTATGCTGTGGTTTTGCTCGGGAAGGAGCCGGCGGAGCCGGACTAGGAGCCTGTCGGACCTGGGGGAATATGGCATAAGGAATTGTTTGAATCTGGAACTCAGGAACTCAGGAAAGAGATATTCTTGCCATGAACTAACACGAGTTTTCACGAACAATGAATGGTCGAATAGCAGATGGGACTTAGTGACTTAGAAGTTTCCATCATACCCTTTTGGGATCAATGTCCAATGTTCAATGCTCAATAACCAAGTTCCAATCAGGAGAGGTGCCTTTGGACATTGAACATTAGAGTATTGGACATTCGATATTGGGAATTGACCTATGCACGGTATATTAGCATCTTCCGGCTCCCTTAGAGTATATAATACCCTTACCGGACGGAAGGAAAGGTTTGAACCGCTTTCAAACGAGAAAGTCGGTATCTATGTATGCGGGATCACGGCATACGACTATAGCCATATCGGCCATGCCCGGGCCGCCGTAGTCTTTGATGCCATAGTGAGGTATCTCCGGCACTCCGGCCTCATGGTGACTTACGTTCAGAACATAACCGATATCGATGACAAGATAATCAATCGCGCCCGTGAAACAGGGACTACCACGCAGGAACTGTCCAAGCGTTTTACCGGGGAATACCACGCGGACATGGAATCACTCGGCGTGCTTCCACCGGATGTGGAGCCTGAAGCAACGGAGCACATCCCGGATATAATCGATTTGATAGAGAGGCTGAGCAAAAAGGGGCATGCATACGAGGCGGAGGGAAGCGTCTATTTCGCCGTAGAGACTTTCCCGTCCTACGGCAAGCTCTCCCGGCGAAGCGTTGAAGAGATGCAGGCCGGTGCTCGAGTGGAGATCGATCGGCGAAAACGTAATCCAATGGATTTCGCCCTGTGGAAAGCGAGCAAAGCCAGCGAGCCCGCCTGGGAGAGCCCGTGGGGCCGGGGCAGACCGGGTTGGCACATCGAGTGCTCTGCCATGAGCATGCGCTACCTGGGCGAGACGTTTGATATCCACGGCGGCGGCAAAGATCTGACTTTTCCGCACCATGAAAATGAAATCGCACAGTCGGAAGCGGCAACGGGCAAGCCTTTTGTACGATATTTCGTCCACAACGGATTTGTAACAATAAACGGCGAAAAGATGTCCAAATCTCTGGGCAATTTCCTGACCATAAAGGAGATACTCGCCCGCCACGATCCCCAGGCATTGCGGCTCTTTCTACTATCAAAGCACTACCGAAGTCCTTTGGACTACTCGGAAGAGTTCTTGAATGAGGCCGAAACGAGTCTGGATCGAGTCTACACCACGTTGAACGCGGTGTTAAGACTCGGACAGGGCGCCGGCATCTCCGAAGCCCGTGTTGCGGGCGGCTCTGCCGATCCTGAAATGGAAGCGGGTCTAAAGAAGATATCCGGGCTCCAAGGACTCTTTCATGAGGCTATGGACGACGACTTCAATACGGCACTGGCCCTTGCCCATATCTTCGAGGCCGTCCGGGCTACGAATATGCTCATCGACCATCATAAAAAGACACAGGATGAAGCCCTCCTGCCGGCCCTTCATCTCGGCGCCGAATCCATCACGAATTCAGGACGGATACTTGGACTCTTCACCAGCGCCCCCGATGCCTTCCTCTCAGCCCGCAAAAAGAGCAGACTTGCCGGGATTCCCTTAACGGAAGAAGAGATTTTGACCCTTGTTCAGCAAAGGAATGAGGCCCGTAGAATAAAGGACTGGGCCGCCGCAGACGCCATCCGAAAAAAACTCGCCGAGGCGAATATCGTCCTCAAAGACAGCCCGCAGGGAACGACCTGGGAAGTAAAATAAAGTACAGGATTAACCACAGAGACACAGAGAACAGAGAGAAAGAAGTTTTTCCGTATTAATATCGAATGTCAAACAAGGAGTTTCGAATTATGAAGTTTTCCTGCTTCGTCCTCGACTTTAGGCACTTTAGCTCACTTTAGGCACTTCTTTGCATCCTTCGACATTCATCATTCCTTGTTCGATATTCGATATTCCAAAAGGCATTAGGAGGCATGGAGGCCCCCTCCTCCCCGAACCGGCTCTCGAAGCCCTGCTCTTAACACTTCAGCAGATCAAAAAAGGTCTGTCCCTTATCCAGCGTCTCCTGATACTCGGCTTCCGGATCGGAGCTGTAGACTATTCCTCCCCCCACGGAGAGGTAGATTCGCCCATCCTTATATGCCGCCATACGTATGGCTATGCTGAGATTCATGACGTCCGGTCCCACATATCCTATAGCCCCGGTGTAAATCCCTCTTTTGACGGTCTCCAGCTCCTCTATGATCTCCATGGCCCGAATCTTGGGGCAGCCGGTAATAGATCCTCCGGGGAAAAGGGCTTTCAACACATCCATTTGAGTATACCCGCTGTTTACTCGTCCGGCAATAATCGATACCAGGTGGAAGACATTCTGATAGGTCTCTATCCTCTTATGCTTCTTTACACATACCGTTCCGGGAAGACAGATTTTTCCGAGATCGTTACGCAGGAGGTCGACAATCATGGATAGCTCGGCGTCTTCTTTCCGGCTTCCCATAAGCTCCCTTTTCATCGCGTCGTCTTCCGCTTTATCCGTTCCGCGGGGCCTTGTGCCTTTAATCGGTCGTGTCTCGATGTAATCCCCTCGTCTATAGATGAACCGCTCCGGTGATGTAGAAATCACGCAAAAATCGCCGCAGTTCAGATACGCATAAAATGCTGCCGGATTTGCCTTGAAAAGGGCCTGGAAAAGGGGATAAGGAGACCCGTTGAAAGGAAAGCTGAAACGCTGCGACAGGTTTACCTGGTAGATATCCCCTTTGCGTATGTAATCTCGAGCGCGCTCCACTGCAGACATATAAGACTCGCGAGTGAAACTTGAGGATGGTCCCGCAGACGAAATCTTACTTCCAACCCCGGAGGGCGGAATTGCAGTCTCACTGCGGAGGCGCATCTTAAAGGCTTCCATTACCCCCGGCCGGCTGCACGATCCGTTCCCGGGCGGGTCGTACTCAGCAGTCGCCAACCGGTATTCATCGTTCCTGCGGTCATAAATTACTGCGATGCGCGGAAAAATCAGGTACAGATCAGGCAGGGGGAGATCATTGCCCAATAGATCTGGCAGCTTCTCGATATGATACCGGAGGTCATAGCCGAAATAGCCCACGGCGCCGGCGCCAAAGGGAAGATCGGACGGGGACCCCGGAATCGCGAGACGGTCCAGGATTTCCTGGACCACATCGAACGGGTCTCCGTACACTTCGATGGAGTTGGCGCCGCCTTCTATCCGGATCTTCCGCCCCCATGCCTGCACTGTCAGGAATGGATCGGCAAAAATGAAAGAATACCGGGCGCAGTCCCCGTCCCCCCCGCTGAGCAGGAGAAAACTATCTCGGTCCCCGCTGACCTTTTCATACAAGGCTTCAATTCTTTCCCCTCTTTCTATAAAGTCAGCCGGAATCGAATCTACCTTCCGAATTCTGCCGATCATTCTTTTCAGCTCAGTCATTAGATCTCACCGATTGTCCTCAGGAAATTCCGGGCCATTACCTCCCCGTATTCCGTCATGAAAGACTCCGGATGAAACTGTACGCCAAAAATGAAAAAAGAGATATGTTCCAGACCCATAATCAGGTCTTCTCCATTCCATGCAGTCACCTTAATTTCCGGCGAGACTCTCTGTATAGTCAACGAATGATATCTTGCGGCACGGAAGGGGCTGGGAATGCCCTTGAATATGCCATTCCCGGTATGAAATATTTCATCTCTTTCGCCATGCACCGGCCGGGGGGCGAGGACTGTCCGGCCCTCAAAAACCTCGTTTATTGTCTGCATGCCGAGGCACACGCCTAGTATGGGATAGCGGTTTTGAAATCGCCTTACCACGTCCTTGCATATTCCCGAGTCACCCGGTGTCTTTGGACCGGGAGAGATGATTATCCCGTTCGGATTTTCAGCCTCGATCTCTTCTAATCTCACCCGGTCATTTCTGCGCACGACTATGTGCGCACCCAGTCGAGAAAACAACTGCGCCAGGTTGTAGGTAAAGGAGTCGTAATTGTCGATGAGAAACAATTTCATCCGCCGCTCTCAATAAAAAAAGCCACCCCGAGTCTGGGTGGCTGTGCCTATGAGTCTGTCGGACTTAGGGATGATCTACTGCGGAAGTGGGGGGAACGGCCAGTACCCGTTCACCGTTATCCGTTCACCGTTCACCGAAAGAACGTGCACAAATTTTGTTCGGTATGCGGGGAACGTATTCGCCGTAAATGGGCCACATCGGTTCGTGATAGCTGAAGAGCGCCTTGACGGTCAACGGTCAACAGTGAACGGTTACTATGCGCCTCAAATTCGTGAATATTTGGTCTCGTTCCTCCACTTCCTCGCGACGATCCCCTAAGGGCCTGTTCAAGAATAAACTGGACAATAGTGCGCTCAGATTTGGGTCAGATTTGGTTGCGGCAATTGAGCAAAACCGCAGGCGTAGCGGGTCTACGTCGAGGATTTTGCGATTGAGCCGCGGCCAAAGGTGGCCCGAAGATGAGATGCAAGATGTTCAGGTTATTCTTGAACAGGCCCTAAGTCCGACAGACTCCAAACATAACTCTTAATGGAAAATTACTATTGTATTACTTTCGAGTCAAGTGACTTTTCCCGGATTGACCACGGACGACAGACCATGGACCACGAAAGAGCCACGAACCCTGTGGTCCGTTGTCTGTGGTCTGTGGTCGATCTGCCGCAGAATACGGGCCTATTCAGATTTATATGCAAAATTGGTAGGACCCATTAAGGAGCAGATCCAGGCAGTGCAAGGTGGAATGCAAAGAACTCATCTTCGGTGAACGGACAACGGTGAACAGCTATTTTAGATCACGGTGGGAAGCATCACCCTGAAGCAGGACCCCTTCCCGATCTGGCTCGAGACTTCAATCCGTCCGGCAAGTTTATCCACGAGCTCTTTTGTGATCGCTAACCCCAGGCCGGCGCTTTTTTCTCCGGATGTCCCGGACTGAGACGCTTTTGAGAATTTTTCGAAAAGGTGAGGAATCTTGTCCTCAGCAATCCCAATGCCCGTATCGATAAACGAAATGACAACACTGTCTTCAAGATGGTCGATTTGCACTGTAACGACCCCGCCTGCAGGGGTGAATTTTATGGCGTTTGAAATAAGGTTGTCAAAGACCCTGGCCAGTGAATCTGCCTCTCCATACACAACGGGTTTCTTGGCATTATTTCTCAGTCTAAGCTCTATCCCTTTGGGGGCGGCGTTGTGCCTCAGCATATTGAGGCTCGATTGGGCCGTGTCCACTACGGAAAGGGGTATCATCTCGCTCCCATTCTCCGCCTGCATACGGCTTACGTCGAGCAATTTCTCTATTAAAGAAAGAAGCGACTTTCCTGACTCTCGAATGTCGGAGAGATATCCCTTGTGATCCTCACGGACCGAATCATCCCCGAGAAGCAATTCAGCGCAACCCAGAATTCCATTCAAAGGCGCCCTCAGGTCATGGGAGCAGATGGCCAGAAAATCATCCTTCAGCTTACCGAGCCTGTTCATTTCCACTATATTTTTCTTGAGGATTTTTTTCTGCACCTGGATCTCCAGATGGACGTTTAAGCGGGCCATGAGCTCCTCTTTGAGGAAGGGCTTCACGACATAGTCCGTGGCGCCGATTTTAAAAAGGTCAAGAATTACGGCCTTGTCGGGCATGGCGCTCAGGAAAATAACAGGGAGTTCAGTCAACCCGAGCTCTTTTCTGATCTTGTGACACAGGGCATCTCCCTTCATCTCCGGCATTTCCAGGTCGGTAACCACAATATCGATTTCCGCCGGCTTTGAACGTATGATGTCAAACGCGGCTTTGCCGTTTTCGGCCTCGTAAACAATAACCCCCTGCTGCTCGAGAGCCGGTATTATGATCGCCTTGGGAAGTCTGTCGTCATCGACGACCAGCGCCTTCAAACCGGAAAACCTTTCCCGGGGTTTGAGTATTTTATTCACGGCGTCAAGCAACTGGCCGGAAAGAAAGGGCTTGGTGATAAAGTCCGACGCCCCGGTTTCAAAACCTTTCAGTCTGCCTTCAATCGTGTCGTTTGAAGTTATGAATACGATCGGTATTACCTGGCTGGCCGTTCCCAGGAAATCTATAAAGTCCTGTGATCTGAGCTTGCGGCACGTCTCGTACCCGTCGAGTCTCGGCATGTTGATATCCAGTGTTACGAGATCTACATGCCGGAGACGCATCATCTGCTCTATGGCATCTAATCCATCACCCGCTTCAAAGACTTGATAACCGCCCGACTCAAGTTCCCGGCGGATTATCATTCGCACCATGGCGCTGTCATCAGCAACTAGTATTTTCACTTTGTCAATCCTTGGATGGGTTCCAGTCGCATACTCGCTCGTGCTTGAAATCGGCACATCAAAGCCGGTGTCGACCTGACAAATTATAGACTTCCAGATAAAGCTTTTGGGTGCGTTATCGGTCGGGGATGTACGAACAGGTACTAGGAGGCTGTCCGAGAACTGATGATCTACTGCGGAAAGCGGGATGACGGCCCAAATATCCCCGGATTTTCGGGCCATAGGTCTTGTCGGCTAGAAGCTTGAAGGCCAGGAGGCTGGGAGGCCAGAGCTGTGCTCTCGCGGCAGACAGCACCTTATCCAGCTTCCCAGCTTTCCAGCCTTCTAGCTACCTAGCTGATTTGGTCTCGTCCTC
>JAZDGK010000152.1:0-4254 GCA_043806955.1 Pseudomonadota bacterium
TATTCATGTTTTCCCCTCCTTAAGTATTTGCTAACAAGATCCAAGAGGAACTTCCTCTTTGGTTGGGAAGTATAAGAGGAACGGCCTGGTATGTCAACGATTTATTATCGCTCCAAAAATTTCAGAAATGTCTCAAAAAAATGACCACAAACATGCGGGCACGCTGAAAATGATATGCTGATTATTCTATATTGCATTCATCATGACACCCATTCAAGGGCAGAGCATTAGACTTTTCGTTGCGTTTTTGTCGGTCAGTATTTCATTGACTCACAAGGCCGGTCTTCTTATACTTACAACTGTAAATCTTGCGAAGGGGTTGCAAGGGGACGATTCCAGAACATGATTGGATTGCAAAGACAAGGAGGATACCATGGCGGAAAAGTTCATCCGTCTGAGAAACCTGCAATTCCTGCTCTACGAGCAGTTCGACGCGGCGGCGCTGACAAAGTATCCCTATTTCGCCGACCACAGCAAAGAGACCTTCGACATGGTCCTGGAAACGGCCATGCGGATGGGCCGGGGGATCCTCTTCCCTGCGCTGTCGGTTATGAACAAGGAACCGCCGGAGTTCCGCGACGGGAAGGTCTTTGTTCACCCCGTCGCGGCTTTGGTCGTGAAGGCCTGCGGCGAGGGGGCTGGATCGGCTCTCAGGCCCCGTATGAGCTGGGCGGCCAGCAGATCCCGAACACAATCATGACCGCCTTCCGGGGAATCTTCTCGGCGGCAAACTACTCCGCCAGCGTCTATCCCTTCCTCAATGTCTTCAGTGTTGTGCCGGCTTAAAGAATGGCAGAGGTAGCGGCAATGTTCAAGGCGATTCATGCTTCAGAGGACCGTAAAGCAGCGACTGAGAAATCCGAGATAGTTTGTGCAAAGTTAGAGGCACTGAAACCGAGAGACGCAGCAAAAAAGGTACGAGAATCCATTATAGAGACGTTAATTTACTATGACTTTCCTTTTGAGCATCGAATCAGAATCAGGACGAATAACGCCTTGGAGAGGATCATGAAAGAGATTCGGCGGCGTACAAAAGTGGTCGGTGCTTTTCCGGAGGGGCATTGGGCGCTCATGCTGTGTGCAGCCAGACTTCGACATGAGGCCGGGTCTCGGTGGGGAATGAAACGGTACCTGAACATGGATCTGCTCCGGGAACAGGAAATGAACGAGAAGTTTGAATTGGAAGCGGCCATTTAAAACCAAATGGGGCATTGCAAAAAAAGCG
Source organism: Pseudomonadota bacterium (assembly GCA_043806955.1). Classification (GTDB taxonomy): domain Bacteria; phylum Desulfobacterota; class QYQD01; order QYQD01; family JAZDGK01; genus JAZDGK01. The sequence continues at coordinate 1,226 of JAZDGK010000152.1, forward strand.
AAAAACTCTTTACACAACCGAACTCTTTATACGATGCCAGGACGGTTTTGGAAAAGTTCCCTGGATCGTCCCAGGATTACAACGAATATCACCCTCAAAAGGGCTTGAAAATGAAGTTGCCCAGGGAGTATAGTAGAAACCATCTTAAGTTAAAACCGTGTCCGGTCAATTAGGGGCAACTCCATCAAGAATTATCTTCACACGGATGCAAATTTTTTCAAAATTTATTTCGCATATCTTAACCTAAGTTTTGTATCATTACATGCAAGTTCCTAACCGGACATTGCTGAATTTCAGTCATAAGTCTGTTTTTTGGCTAAGGTTTTTTTCCGCAGCAATGAGGTAGATAAAAGTAAGAGCGACATTCCGATGAGGTTTATGCAAATTCGATTTCGAAAAAAAATCAAAGGACTGCCTTGCGACATCAATAAGGAACGAACTAACGACCCTTCGATGATACGGCTCAGAACAAAACCCATTATTAGAGGGGCTGGCTCATACTCGAATTTCCTCATTAAGTACCCAACCACTCCAAATATGATCATGATGAGGACCTCAACGATATTATTATTGATCGTATAAGCTCCAAGCACGCAAAAAAACAGAATTGCGGGGAAAAGAATAGTTACAAACTCACCAATTATCGACATTGACAAACAGGGCTACAGAATGTATAAATGCAGCACAAATGGGTTGTTTCTTGGCACTGTGAAGGTAAAGGTTGCGTTTCGATAAGGATGGATGTCGACCTGCACAGTGGATTTTCCCCCGATACATTGCATTCCAAACGGTCATATTGATGGTCGAAAACAGCAAGGATCACCGTTTCACCGTCGATTTGGAACATCTGCAAAGGATTGCATCTCCTGTGCAACCGCAGATTTTCCGCCACCAGGATCTTTTACGGGCTCTTTAATCCTCCCCTGTCATCGACCAGAAGCGGCTGGTCAACACCCTCGACTACATTCATTTTACGAACGGAACCGTCCTGGTCCATGCAAGCGACCCGAAATATGGCGAGGAGTTTCTCCTGCAGGCCCGCCTCGGCGCCTGCAAGCCGGAAGAGATCGTCTGCCTGTGGGAGGAAGGCGCCGTTCCGCTTCCCGAAAACGCAAGACTCCTGCACATGATCGTCTCGGACGATCTTTCGCTGATCCTGCTCCCGATCCGGGTGACCAACCTTAACGGGGAAGGATTCACAGCGGCGCTGCCGGACAAAGGCTATCTTTTGGGCAAACGCCGCGTCCGGCGGCACCCCTCTGCCGGGGCACCGGCGCGAGTCTCACACAGAGCGGATTCCTCGCCCGGGGCGAGCTCATCGATTTCAGTCCCCTGGCCTTCCGCGTCATCCTGACACCCGACGCAAACGGCTCCTTCATCTGGCTGAACGAAGACAGCCCGTGCATGATCCATCTTCAGGAGGAGCAGCGGATCCTTTTCTCCGGTCTTTGTCGATACGTCCGTCAGACAGGTGACCTTTTCGAGAGAGCGTTTGTCCTGGCACCCCTCGAACCAGGAATCCAGCGTTTTCAGAAAAGTAAAACCCGCAACCGTCGGATGCGGGTAATACCGCCACCGTCCGTACGATTCAAACACCCCCTCTTCCGGAAACCGATCCAAAGGGACATCTGCGACCTGACCGTCGCCGGTTTTGCCGTTGAGGAGCAAAACGAAGATAGTGTCTTGCTGCCGGGAATGATCATCCCCGGTCTGGAGATCCGGTATGCCGGAACCCTAAAGTTGACATGCGACGCCCAAGTCATCTACCGGCGAGCGGCAGGAAAAGAACGGGTCCGCTGCGGGCTGGCCATCCTGGACATGGACTTCAGAAACTACGTCCGCCTGGGCAATATCATAGCGCATTCGGAGGATCCTCGAGCGTCCTTCTCCAATGAAGTGGAGATGGACGCCCTCTGGGAGTTTTTCTTCGACACGGGCTTCATCTACCCTAAGAAATACAATCTACTTCAGTCCTCACGGGAGGAGTTCAAGCAGACCTATTGCCGGCTTTACCAGGAGAAACAGGAGATCGCAACCCATTTCACCTACGAGGAAAACGGCCGGATCTACGGTCATGTCTCCATGATCCGGGCCTACCAAAGGACCTGGATGATCCATCACCTGGCGGCGAGACCCCTGAACCGTCATCGGACCGGGCTCTCTATCCTGAAGAACATCCTCGGTTTCTCTGAAGGTCTCTTCCGTTATCCCTCGATACGGATGAATTATTTGATCTTCTATTTCCGTCCCGAAAACCGGTTTCCCAATCTCTTCTTCGGAGGTTTTGCCCAGGAATTCAGAAATCCCCGGGGGTGTTCTCTCGACCTCTTCGCCTATCTGAGTCATCCGACGGACAGACCGCAGGACCCGCTCCCTCAAGGTTGGCAACTCAGGAACTTCGAAGCCCAACACCTTCCGGAGCTGGAACGCTTCTATAGGAACACCTCCGGAGGACTGCTGCTCGACATCCTACCACTTGACAGGCGGAACGAAGGTGAAGAACCACTTGAAGAGGTCTATCGGCGCAAAGGTTTTCTCCGGCAGTGGCGCGTCCATGCGCTGATCCGAGGGGAATCCCTAAAGGCTGTCCTGATCGTGAACCGCTCCGACCTCGGAGTCAATCTTTCGGAGCTCCTCAACGGCATTAAGATCATCGTAACCGATATAGCCGGTCTCCCCTGGGAGGTCCTGAACAAGGCCTTGGCAGAGCTGACACCGGTCTATCGGGCCGGCACCGTACCCCTGATGATCTATCCGGCAAGTTATGCCAGCGAAAAGGGCATCCCTGTGGACAAAAAGTATCTGCTGTGGATCATGTCAATAGAGTACGGAAAAACACTTCGTGAATACCTGGAGAAAAATACCCGAATGTCGCTGCGCTTCCTTTTCAAGCATCTCCTGAAGAAACTGGTGCCGAAATGAACGGAATGCCGATTTACAACAGCAGGATCTTCAAGAACTATCTTGAATATCTTGGAATTCATCATCCCGGTATCGATACCACCGAGATCCTCGAATATGCCGGAATG